>NZ_JBEIAB010000006.1:0-286356 GCF_040240345.1 Brenneria sp. g21c3
TCGGGGAGGGCAACCCGGACCGGCCGTACATTGCGTATGCGCTGCACGACTCCAGGCACCCGGACCACGTAACGCAGGCGAACAACAAGCGCAACGTCATCCGCACGCCGGCGAACAACAAGCTGCGGATGGAGGACGAGCGGGGCAAAGAGCATATCAAGCTGTCGACCGAGTACGGCGGCAAGTCGCAGCTGAACCTGGGGCATCTGGTGGACGGCAGCCGTCAGCGGCGGGGCGAAGGGTTTGAGCTGCGCACCGACCAGTGGGGCGCGATACGGGCGGGGAAAGGGCTGTTCATTAGCGCGGAGAAACGGGAACGCGCCAGCTCCGCTCAGTTGGATATGAAGGAAGCAATAGCGCAACTGGAGCAGGCGTTGCATCAGGCTGAATCGTTGCGTGCGGCGGCGGAAACGGCGCAAGCGGAACTGGCGGATGTGGAGCGGCAAAAGGCGCTGTTGACGGAAACGCTGGACGCGCTGAAACAGCAGGCGATAGTGCTATCGGCCCCGGAAGGGATAGCACAGGTGACGCCTAAAAATCTACAGATCTCGGCAGGTGAAAACGTGACGGTTACCAGCGGCGGTAGTACCGATATGAGCGTACTGAAAAAGTTCACCGTGGCGGCGGGCGAACGGATAAGCCTGTATGCGCAGAAAGCGGGCATGAAGTTATTTGCCGCCAGAGGCAAAGTGGAGTTGCAGGCGCAGGGCGATGAAATGGCGTTAGATGCCTTGAAAGATGTGCAGATAAGAAGCAGTGAAGGCCGAATCATCATCAGCGCGAAAAAAGAAATCATCCTGAGCAGCGGCGGCGGCTACCTGCGGATCGGGAATGGCGAAGTGGAAAGCGGCGCGCCGGACAAAATCATTCAGCGGGCGGCGGTGTGGCAGAAGTTCAGCGGGCAAAGCGCCAGCCAGATGTTTAATCAGTACCAGCAGGGGGATTATGAACTTCAGCCGCAAATGGCGTGGGTCGGTTCAGGTGAACCGGTAGCGGGTCAGCAGGTGGCGCTGCACGGCGAATCGGGAAACAGTACGCTGACCACCGCCGCCAGCGGGGAAACGGATAAGCAAAACCTGCTTTACGTGGATAGCGTGAAAGCTATTTTGAAAAATAAGGAAAAGGATGTCTGAGTCATCGCGAATGATAAAGATATCCCCGATTTTTGATCATTCCCCCCTGATGTTGACACGGCGCTGAAACATGCGGGGGCGTTTGACGCTGACGCCAGAGGCGAGCGTTGACGCTCCATTGTGGTGCGATGAATGCGTTTTTATGGGGCAGTGCGGCGTTAAATCGCATCTCTTTTAGCGACGTTAAAAATAAAATATTTATTTATTAGTATCTTATATATTTATTTTTTTATATGGCCCGTTAATTGCTTTTATTGGTTCATCTGTTTCATGATTTGTTTTTTCAAGAAACAATGGTGCCAAAGAGGCTAACGACCATGTCCAGCTATTCAGATAACCATTCGGCGGAAGCCATCGGCGAGCTACAGGATCTGATCCGTCAGATCCATCCGATGCTTTCTCCGGCCGAGAAAAAATTCGTTACGGTTCTGCTGCGCTATCAGCACAACCTCGCCAGCTATAGCGCAACCGAGTTGGCCAAGCAGGCCGGCGTGTCAAAATCGACGGCGGCGCGCTGTTTTCGTCATCTCGGCTTTACCGATTTTAATCATTTTCGCCGCACATTCAGGCCCGCGATGGTCACCGGTAAATCGCCGCTGACCCATCTTGAGAATACGGCGCCGGGCGCGGCGGATACTTATGAGCGTCTGGCGGCGCACGTTGAAACGGACAAGAAAAATATTGATAACGCGCTGGATAGCGTGTTCGCCGATAATCTGACCCAAGCGGTGGAACTGCTGGGGGGCGCCCGCCGTATCTGGATCACCGGATTCAGAAACAGTTATATCTCCGCCTATTATGCGTTGTCGATTTTTTCCAATATCTGCCCTGATGTTCGCCTGGTCAACGACAGCGCCGGTCGTTTTGTCGATAACTTGGCCGATCTGCACGCGGACGATGTCATGCTGGTGGTGGATTTCCCCAGACGCGTCAACATGCTGGATAAAATTGTCAACGTCGCCAAAAGCAGAAACATCAAAATGATCTGTTTATGCGATAGATTGATTTCTTCACTGAATGCGCAGGTGGACGTGGTGTTGGCCTGTCATACCGCCAGCCGAACGATTTTCGATTCTTATACGGTCGGCATCAGTATGATTAATTTTCTGGCCGGCGAGCTGGCATTACAACATCCGCAAAAAGCAAAGGAAAGAATGCAGGAAATCGAAAGAATACATCAAATGACCGGTGATCTATTTATTAATAATGATGAACAGGTTTGAAATACAGGAGAGTAAATTATGCCCCGTTATGTCAATGTGGCTATGGGTCAATTAGGTCCGGTTAATAGAACAGATAGCAGAGAAGATGTCGTCGCGCGTCTGATGGCAATGATGCGCGAAGCGAAAAGTTTGGGCGCGGATATTATTGTTTATCCTGAACTGGCGTTAACCACGTTTTTCCCCCGTTGGTATATTGAAGATCAGAATATTATTGATGAATGGTTTGAAACCGCCATGCCGAATTCGGCGACGCAGCCGCTGTTTGATTTGGCAAAGTCGATGAAAATAGGATTTTATCTTGGCTATGCGGAATTAGCATACGAAGACGGGCAGGTTAAACATTACAACACCGCTATTCTGGTGGATAAAACGGGCGAGATTATTGGTAAATACCACAAGGTGCATTTACCGGGGCATCGGGAAAATGAACCCTGGCGGGCATTCCAGCATCTGGAGAAGCGCTATTTTGCGCCGGGAAATCGTTTCGACGTTTATCCCGCCTTCGGCGGCATTTTCGGCATGGCGATCTGTAACGATCGACGCTGGGCGGAAACCTATCGGGTGATGGGGTTACAGGGCGTGGAGATGGTGCTGATTGGCTACAACACGCCGGTACATAACGCGCCCGCGCCGGAACATGATGATTTATCGCTGTTTCATAATCAGCTCTCGCTACAGGCGGGCGCCTACCAGAATGGCACCTGGGTTGTCGGGGTGGCTAAAGCCGGTTGCGAAGAGGGAATCGAGCAGATCGGCGGGAGCTGCATTATCGCGCCATCGGGAGAAGTGGTTGCTGCCTGTATTACCAAAGGCGATGAAGTGGCGATTGCGCATTGCGATTTGGATTTTTGCCAAAAATATAAAAAGACCACCTTCAATTTTGATATTCACCGGCAGCCCGCTGCTTATGGTCCTATTACGCAATATAAAGGAGAAACGTTGGATGCCGACGGTCAACGCCGTCATTTCATTGCTAAATGATAATCAATTAAACCCATTACCTATTGGGACTATCTAATCATTTTATTAAATAAATAGTTGATGAATTTCTCAACACCAGGGGCTTTATTGTTTTTTACTGATGAGGTAAATCATGAATATTTTTGTTAAAAAATGTCTTTGCGCCATGACTATCCTGTTTGGCGTTGGTATGAGTATGGCGGCCCAGGCCGATGATTCCACTATCGATAAAATAAAGGCACGCGGAGAATTGATTGTTGCGACCGGTAATTATCGCCCGTTCGAATATTATGACGATAATAATCAGATGGTAGGTTATGACATTGATATCGCCAAAAAGATCGCGGAGAAATTAGGGGTCAAACTGAAAATTAAAGATATGCAATTTACCTCGCTGATCCCGTCGGTACAGAGCGGTCACGCGGATATTGTGATTGCCGCTATGTATATCAACGATGAACGTAAAAAGGTGGTCGACTTTTCCGAACCTTATTTAAAAACCGGCATGGTGCTGGTGGTGAAGAAAACCAATAACGCCATTACCCGTCCGGAAGATTTGAAAGGGTTGACCGTCGGCGCCAAAGCGGGCGCAACCAGCGAGCAGGTGGCCCGCAAACTGAGCGAGACCACGCCGTTCACCATCAAAGCCTATCAGGATACCAGCGCGCAGACGCTGGACTTAACCTCCGGGCGCATTGATGCCGGTATTAACGACCTGCTCAATCAAATGGAGCTGAACAAGGTTTTTGATAACGTCAAAGTGGTCGGCCAGCCCTTCACCGAAGCCTCTCTGGGGATTGCCATCAAAAAGGGCGATAGCCGGTTGGTTACGCTGGTGAATACCGTCATCAATGAAATGCGGGCAAGCGGCGAACTGGACGCGCTGTACAACAAATGGATCATCGGCAAGTAATCATAAGGCGATTTAGATGATGAGCATCGATCTTAACTATGGTGTGGTTCTGAGTAAGTTGCCACTGCTGTTGGATGGTTGCGTGGTGACGCTACAGGTATCTGCTTGCGCGCTCCTGTTGGGAATGGCATCAGGGATTATCGGTGCGCTTTGCCGGTTATCACGTAATCCGTTATTACGCTGGCCCGCATTTCTCTATGTCTGGGTAGTGCGCGGGACGCCGTTCCTGGTGCAGTTATTTATTCTGTATTTTGGTCTGGCGGCCATCGGCCTGCCTATGGGCAGTATGGAGGCCGGCATTCTCGGATTGGGGATTAACGCCGGCGCTTACATCACGGAAATTATCCGCGGCGGCATACAGTCGGTGGATAAAGGACAGGCGGAAGCGGCGGCGTCATTGGGCATGAACGGGGGACAGTCGATGTTCCATATCATTGCCCCGCAGGCCATTAAGTTCTGCGTTCCCGCGCTGGTGAACCAGTTCATTATGACGTTGAAAAATTCGTCCATTGTTTCGCTGGTCACGATCGCCGAACTGTTTCATGTCGCCGATCGGATTAACTCGGCAACCTTCCGATCTTTTGAGGTCTACACCACGGTTGCCGCCCTTTATCTCATCATGAATACGTTTTTCATGCTGATAGCAGCCTGGCTGGAAAAAAGGATGGCGAGATCATGAGCGGTTATATCCTTGAAATGCACAACGTCGGTAAAAGTTTCGGCGATGTCGAGGTGTTAAAAAACTTTCATCTGCTGGTCAAGCCCGGCGAGAAAGTGGTGATTATCGGCCCGAGCGGCTCCGGCAAGAGTACGGTGTTACGCTGCATCAACCATCTGGAGACCATTCAGAGCGGGAATATCATTTTTGATAACAACGAAGTGCATGATAAAGCCGACCTCCGTTATCTGCGGATGCATGTGGGCATGGTGTTTCAGCGTTTTAATCTGTTTCCGCATAAAACGGTGCTGGAAAACGTGATGGCCGCACCGATGATCGTCAAAAAAATGCCGCGCGATCAGGCCAGGACTCAGGCGATTCAACTGCTGGAGCGGGTCGGATTGAAACAGAAAATCGAAAGCTATCCGCGCGAGCTGTCCGGCGGGCAGCAACAGCGCGCCGCGATAGCCCGATCGCTGGCGATGAATCCCAGAATCATGCTGTTCGACGAGCCGACTTCCGCACTCGACCCGGAATTGGTTGATGAAGTGCTGTCGGTGATGAAAGGGCTGGCCGATGAGGGAATGACCATGCTGGTCGTCACCCATGAAATGGCCTTTGCCCGTGAAGTGGGGGATCGGGTGCTGTTTATGGATCATGGCGTTGTCGTGGAACAGGGCCATCCGGAACAGCTCTTCACCGCGCCGCAGCAGGAGCGCACCAAAAATTTCCTGCGTCGGGTTTATCGGCACGCCGACTGATCAGACGTCCTCTGGCCCGGCGCGCCTTGCCGGCGGTTTTTTTCATCCGCCGCGTCGCCTGCCGGCTGGTGTTCACCCTTTTGATTACGGATTTATACCGCGTTATGACCAAATCTATTCAGTATTTCATTAATGATACGGACTTTTCCCGCCATCCCGCCGCCAGCACCGCCGACTTCCGGCGCGAGGCGCTGGAAGAGGCGCGCCAGTTTCATCGCACCATTCCCGGTTATCAGGAAACGCCGCTGGTGGAACTGACGCAGTTAGCGGATCGCCTCGGGCTGGGGGCGATCTTCGTCAAGGATGAATCGCAGCGCTTCGGTCTGAATGCTTTCAAGGTGCTGGGCGCGTCCTTCGCCATGGCGAAATATGTCGCCGGCGCGCTGGGGCAACCCTTAAGCACGCTGCCATTTCCGGCGATGGTGAGCGAGGAAGTGAAGCGGCGTATTCCTCCCGTCACCTTCGCCACCACCACGGACGGCAACCACGGGCGCGGCGTGGCATGGATGGCGCGCCAGCTCGGACAAAAAGCGGTGATTTACATGCCGCGGGGTTCGTCTGCGCAACGACTGGCGGCCATCCGGCGCGAAGGGGCGCAGGCGTCTATCGTCGATATGAATTATGACGAAGCGGTAAGAATGACGGCGCAACGCGCGGCCGAAGGCGGCTGGGCGGTGTTGCAGGATACCGCCTGGGAAGGTTATGAGGATGTGCCGCGCTGGATTATGCAGGGCTACGGCACGCTGCTGCTGGAAGCCTGCGATCGGCTGGCGCAGCAACGGCCGACCCACGTTTTTGTTCAGGCGGGCGTCGGCGCGTTTGCCGGCATGGTGCAGGGCGTTTTTCGCGCCCTCTGGGGCGAGCAGGCGCCGCGCGTGATCGTGGTGGAATCCGATCAGGCGGATTGTCTGCGCCGTTCGGCCGAAGGGCAATCCGGCAGCGCCGTGGTCGTGGATGGCATGCTGCAAACCATCATGGCGGGACTGGCCTGCGGCGAGGCCAATCAACTGGGGTGGGGTCTGCTGCGTGATTACTCCCACAGCTTCCTGTGTTGTCCCGACTACGTCGCCGCGCACGGGATGCGTATGCTGGGACATCCGCTGCCCGGCGATCGTCAGGTTATTTCCGGCGAATCCGGCGCGGTCACCGCCGGGGCGCTGGCGCTGATTATGCGCTCGCCCAGGCTGGCCGAACTGCGCGAGCAGTTAGGACTGAACGACAGCGCCAGAGTTCTGCTCATCAGTACCGAGGGCGATACCGATCCGGAACATTATCTCGATGTGGTCTGGGGCGGCAAAGAGCCCAGTTTTGCGGGATAAAAAATAAAAGCGGCGCAATAAACGCTCGCCAGACCCGCCGTGGCAAAAACAAATCAAATCAGACCGTTGACCAACTTATCGCCGCTCACCGGTCTTTGTCAGCAAACGCATTAAATAGATAGATTTCGGGGAATACCAGACATGTTAACTGAGAAACGTCATCAGCAAGTGATTGAATACTGCCAGTCTTTGGTGCGGCAAAAGAGTTATTCCGGTCATGAAGCGCCGGTGGTGGATGAGATTCGCCGCATCATGGAGCACTTCCGGTTTGATGAGATTCACATCGATGATTTCGGCAATATCGTCGGCGGTATTATCGGCAAGCAGCCGGGGAAGACGCTGCTGCTTGACGGCCATATCGATACGGTGCCGGTGGATGAAAGCCAGTGGCGGCAGGCGCCGTGGGGCGCGGAGATCCGTGACGGGAAAATGTATGGCCGCGGCACGTCCGACATGAAAGGGGCGGTCGCCGCCATGATCGCCGCCGTGGGATTTTTCGCCGAGGATCATCAGCGGAATTTTCGCGGCGCGATTTATGTCGCCTGCGTGGTGCATGAAGAGTGTTTCGAAGGCGTCGCGGCGCGGGCGATCAGCGCGCGTTACCAACCTGACATGGTGATTATCGGCGAGGCGTCGGCGTTGAATGTCAACGTCGGGCAGCGGGGGCGGGCGGAGATTGTCTTCGAAACTTTCGGCAAACCGGCGCACTCGGCCAATCCCGAGAAAGGAATCAATGCGGTGTATCACATGAGCAGACTGATTAACCGCTTACAAGCGCTGACCGCGCCGCAACATCCGCAATTAGGGAAAGGAATTCTGGAGATCACCGATATCAAGTCCTCGCCTTATCCCGGCGCGTCGGTGGTTCCCGATTATTGCCGGGCGACGGCCGACCGTCGTTTACTGGTGGGGGAAACGGAAGAGAGCGTACTGGCGCCGCTACGCGCATTGCTGGCAAAACTCAGCGCCGAAGATCCGCAGTTCCGCGCCCGTGTTTCATACGCAGAGGGACAGGAGACCTGTTACACCGGCAATATCATCGAGGGGAAACGTTTCTTTCCCGGCTGGATCACGGACCGACGGCACCCGCTGGTCGATGCGGCGCTGACCGCGCTGACGCAACTGGGACGTCCGCCGCAGGTGTCGACCTATTCGTTTTGCACCAACGGCAGCCACTACGCCGGAGAGGCGGAGATTGCGACGATCGGATTCGGCCCGTCGCGCGAAAATCTGGCCCATGTGATTGACGAGTATATTGAGGTCGAACAACTTACGCGCGCGGCGGACGGCTATTACGCGATTATCCGCCAGCTTTATACCCAATAGATGTCGAGTTGCGGGACAAAACGCATGGCGTTCTGAACAGCGCTTGCGCTGGCCCCGAAGGGGCGAGGCCCATGGACGGGCCGAGTAACGCAGCCAGCGCACCGGCAACTTGAAAGATGACGGCTATATGCTAATTAAGCGTCTCTACACAACATTTCACTAAACTTTAAATCCGACAGGTCGAAAATAGATAAATTGGACCGCTATTTTCTCTTTCTGCAAATGGAGCGTCGGCAAGAGCGATCTGAAGCGCGCAGTCAAGCGCGTACCGTGTGAAAAGGAGATGTTGGGCCTTCTTTGCTCGCATCATGAATGTCGTTTGGTTAGGCCCATCATTATTATTCGTATTGAGGCAAGCATGGATAATTTTCAAAAAGAAATCGATGAAAGGACAAATCTCACCTCGGCCAACAAGTTTGAATTGTTATTGTTCCGATTGGGAAACACCGAGCATGAAGGAAAATCCGAGTTGTTCGGCATTAATGTGTTCAAGCTGCGCGAAATCGTGCCGATGCCGTCGTTAACCAAGGCGGCGGGCATGAAACCCCCGATGCTCGGCATGGTGAACATCCGCGGACAAATCATTCCGGTTATCGATCTTCCGGCCGTTGCGGGCTGCGTACCCGCCACCGGCCTTAATATTCTGCTGGTGACGGAATACGCGCGCAGCACCCAGGCATTTGCCGTCGAATCCGTTGACGATATCGTTCGTCTTGACTGGGGGCAGGTATTGACGGCCGAAGCGGGCGTCAGCAGTCGTCATGTCACCAGCATCGCCCGTCTCGACAGCGATAAAGAGAGCAATCGCCTGGCCCTGGTGCTGGATGTCGAGCAGATTTTGCATGACATCATCCCGGTGGATCGCGATGTTCATATCGATAATATGGAAACGAAGAAATTTCCCATTAAACCGGGGGCGGTCGCCATCGTCGCCGAGGATTCCAAAGTCGCGCGTTCGCTGCTTGAGCAGGGGCTGAAAATGATGTCGATTCCGTCGGTGATGCATGTGACCGGGCTGGAAGCCTGGAAAAAGATCAAGGCGATGGCGCAAGAAGCCCAGCAGGAAGGCCGACCGATTTCGGACAAAATCGCCTTTGTGCTCACCGACCTGGAAATGCCTGAGATGGATGGTTTTACCCTGACGCGGAATATCAAGCACGACGATTTTCTGAAAAATATTCCCGTGATTATCCACTCTTCGCTGTCCGGCAGCGCGAATGAAGATCACGTCCGCAAGGTGGGCGCGGATGGCTATGTGGCGAAATTCGAAATTAACGAACTGGCGGCGATGATCCAGACGGTGCTTGATAAGGCGACGTCAGCCGCCGCTCGCTGATGTTAGCGCGCTAAGATTTTCGCGAACATCAGAACAGGCGACCGATAGAGGGTCGCCTGTTTGCGGTTAATGAAAAATGGCCTGCGGCGCACGGATCCCCGTCGCCATCGAGTTTTCCATCACCTGTACCATATGCCCAAGCGGACACAGCGTCCCTATCGCGGTTTTTCGGCAGGCATCGTCGGCATAATCCGCGCTGAGTAATGGGTGCGCGGCGTCGAAGCGGCTGAGGTTGCGCCATTGATCCAGCGACATGGCGGTGAATGACAGCCGAACCAGCACCTCGCCGCTGCGGGTATCGCGATAGCGTTCAAAAACCAGACTGCCGCCGGGCGGAATATCATTTTGCGGATATTCCCCCAGCGTCCACTTGAAGTTCAGCATGGTTTGAATCTGCGCGATATTGGTGTCATGACCGATCAGCAGCGTCAGCAGGGCGGCGGGTTGCGCCGTTGCCGCTGGCGCCAATGGCGTTCCCTGCGTTAATGCCGCCGCAAGCTGCGTCATCAGCAACGTGCCGCCGTGGCGAGCCAGTTCCGGGGTATCGCTGACCATATCGTATTTAGCGGCATGTAGCGCCATCAGCGCCGCCACCTGTCGGGCGTTGACGGCATGACCGAAAGCCACCTGGCTTAACGGCAACCCTTCGCTGTATTGCAGGCGGATGGTTTCGCCGATGTTGGCGCCTGCGGATAGCGGGCCTTTTAGCGAAAAGCGGTCTTCTTTTTCAACCAGCCGCCAGGGTTCATCCAGGAATGCGCAGGCGGCGTCGGCGCAAACGGCCTGACTCAGGCGTTCAACGTCGGGCTGATAGCGTTTGGCGACGGCCTCTTCGCTGCCGCCCATGCGTTCGAGTATCTGCTGTCTGACCAGCGCGCCGTTCGGTTTGGATAATGCCATGTCGACGCTTTGAAACAACGGATCCTGTTTTTCAACCGTGCTGCCGGCGGACAGGCCGCAGCCGGGAAACATGCCGTCAAGCAGGGCCTGCGCCGTCGCCCGGGTGCGTTGCAACGGGCTGGCCCAGGCAAACACCTGATCGGGAGACGGGCAGCCGGTATCGATCGGCAGCCCCGCATCGCGCCAGAGCGTAATTTGATAGGCGGCCTGATTGACGATGCCGGCGTAACCATGTCCGGAAAGATGGCCATCCTGAACATTCCACTGGGGCCATTGTTTCCCCGTGGCCTGATTCAGCTTTGACGTGTTGGTCTGCGAGCGAACGCCATGACGGCTCAGCATCACCACTTTCTCCAGCCTATATTGCTCGCCGGCGTCGGCAAGCGCGGGGGCGGCGGGAAGCCACCAGAGCGCGCACCACGCCGTAAGCGCCGCCTTTAGCGTTGATTTCTTCATATAAATTTTCCTGACGCGATAAAAATAAAACCGATTGTAAGCCTGTTGACGCCGGGATCCTGAGGAATCTCCAGAAAATAATTAAGTATCGTCTTAGATAGCAGGATTTTGTCTTTTAAAGGTTTTTCTTCGCGTAAAAAATTGCGCTGAGGTGGGCGTGACCGCCGGGTGAGCGGCATGGACGCCGCGAAAGCCAGTGCCGCGCCGGGAGCGCGTCAATGGCGGCCCGATCCGCGGTCACGAACGCCGAAGGCATCGCGTAGCGACGCGATTTCGCGAAAAGCCCGGGGTCATGGGGCGGCGGCGACTGAACCGCCCCGTGTCGGGCGCGTGCTGCGACGGTGGCAGAAATCGACTGAGGTTAGTGCGCACGAAACTCTCACTGTGCTTATAGATATTCCATACTCTGATTTCTGGCGATTCCTCAGTCCGGGAGCGATTTTAAACGTCGCCTGCGACGGCCCAACGGGTGACGGGCAGGGAAGCCCGTCATAAAAAATCGCCGGGAGCGATTTTAAACGTCGCCTGCGACGGCCCAACGGGTGACGGGCAGGGAAGCCGTCATAAAAAATCGCCGGGAGCGATTTTAAACGTCGCCTGCGACGGCCCAACGGGTGACGGGCAGGGAAGCCCGTCATAAAAAATCGCCGGGAGCGATTTTAAACGTCGCTTGCGACGGCCCAACGGGTGACGGGCAGGGAAGCCCGTCATAAAAAATATCCATCTGAGTCATAACCAAACGGCCTAACCGGCGCCTTGCCGCGCAAGAATATAGGATATATCCTCAGGGTGTAATCTAACCAACCGTTTTGGGGCAGAAAGATGGCGCTCTCGGATTCTTTACTCGACGTCGATAACCTTAGCATCGGCACGGAAAGCGGCTCGTCGCTGGCGACAGGCCTGTGTTTTTCCGTCGCCCGGCGTGAAATCGTGGCGCTGGTCGGCGAGTCGGGATCCGGCAAGACGCTGACCTCGCTTGCGTTAATGGGATTGTTGCCGTCGGGCGTGCATCAGACCGGAGGGGAAATCCGGTTTGAGGGGCAGACGATCGCCAGACCCGGCTCGCCGTTTGCCTCTCATCTGCGCGGCCAGCGCATGGCGACCATCTTTCAGGAGCCGATGACCAGCATGAACCCGGTGCTGAAAGTCGGCGAACAGATTGCCGAAGTGCTGGTGCGCCATCAAAAGCTCAGTTGGAAACAGGCGCAGAGCGAGGCGGTGGCGCTGCTGGATCGCGTCGGCATCGTTAATCCGGCGCTGCGCGCCCGGCAGTACATCCACCAGCTTTCCGGCGGCATGCGGCAGCGGGTGATGATCGCCAGCGCCATTAGCTGCAAGCCGTCGTTGCTGATTGCCGACGAACCGACCACCGCGCTGGATGCCACCATCCAAACGCAAATTCTGGCGTTATTACAGACCTTACAGCGTGAAATGGCGATGGGGATCCTGCTGATTACCCACGATCTCAGCGTGGTGGCCCGTTATGCCGACCGCGCCTGCGTGATGTATCGCGGCCGCATCGTCGAGCAGGGCGAGGTGCCGACCTTGCTCACACAGCCGCAGAATGACTACACGCGCAAACTGATCGCGGCCTCGCAGCCGCAACCCAGAGCGACGCGAGCGCCTGACGGGCAGGCCGCGCCGCTGGTCAGCATCGAATGCCTGACGAAAAGCTACCCTCAAAAAAATCGCCTGCCGTTTTTCCCGGCGCAGCGCCATACCGTGTTGTTCCCCACCTCAATGAATATCGGCAGAGCGGAAATCGTCGGCCTGATCGGTGAATCAGGATCGGGAAAAACTACGCTGGGCCGGGCGGCAATCGGCCTGATTCCGGTGGATAGCGGGAAAATCACCTTTGATGGCGATGAAGTCAGTTCACAAGGCAGACAGCGTTTGTTAAGGCGTCGGGCGCAGATTATCTTTCAGGATCCGTACGCCAGCCTGAACCCGAAAATGACCATCGGCGAACAGATCGCCGAGCCGGTGCGCGTGTATAAATTGCGCCCGGCCGATCAGATTCAGGCGCGCGTCGACGCCTTGCTGGCGCTGGTGGGGCTGGAACCCCATCACGCCCGCCGTTTGCCCGCCGCCTTTTCCGGCGGTCAGCGTCAGCGGATTGCGATTGCGCGCGCGCTGGCGCTTGAACCGGATTTGCTGGTGGCGGACGAAGCCGTTTCGGCGCTGGATTTATCGGTGCGCGGCCAGATATTGGCGTTGCTCGATCGTCTGCGCGAACAGTTGGGGCTGAGCGTGCTGTTTATCAGCCACGATCTGAGCGCCGTGCGCCAGCTGTGCGACAGGGTGGTGGTGTTGTATCGCGGCAAGATCGTGGAAAGCGGCGTCACCGAACAGATTCTGAATGCGCCGCGGCATGCGTATACGCGTCAACTGCTGGACGCGGCGCCGGATATCGGTCGGGCTTTGCGCCTGCGTCAGGCGTCCTGAGACCCTTGTTTGATGGGCAGTTCGTCATGTTCCGCCCACTCATGCCAGGAACCGACATACACCGCCAGATGCCGGTAGCCGGCCAGGCGCAGCGCGACCAGTACGGTGGCGGCCCGGGCGCCGCGATGGCAATAAATGGCGATCCGCTGGTCGGGATGCAATCCCGCCGCGGCGGCGCGTTGGGCGATATCCTCCGGCGAACGAAAGGCGCCGTCGTTAACCACATCTTCCCAAAACAGTAATTTTGCGCCGGGAATGCGCCCGGCGCGATGACAGCAGTCATGGACGAAACTGCCGTCGAACTCGGTGGGACGCCGGGCGTCAAGGATCACGTCGCGTCGGCCATCGGCGTCAAGCACCTGCCGGCGGCTGGCCGTCAGGTCGCGCGCAAAGCGGGTCGCCACGCCGCGCTGCGGCTGATGCGCCACCGCGCTATCGCTCCCCGTTCCCGGAGAAAGCCGACCGCCCGCCGCCAGCCAGGCCTCCACGCCGCCGTCGAGCACCACCGCATCGCTGCGGCCGATCAGCCAGGCAAACCACGCGCCGCGCGGCGAGCGCATGCCGGTTTGCTGTTCGAAAAACACCGGCGTCACGTCGCTGGCCACGTCCAGCCGTCGCCAGCCCGCCGTGACGTCGTCGGCCATCGCGTTGATACCGTCGTCGGTGCAGTCGTCGATAAAATAGTCATATACGTTGAAATGACCGGCTGCCGGCAACGAACCGGCCAGCCAATCGGCGCGATCGCGGGTATCCAACAGCGCGAATCGTTCGCCGGCGCGCAGGCGGCGCAGCAAATCATCGGCTTTAATCAACATCGGTATTCCTCTGCAATAAAGGGAGTAGAGCGCCGTCGGCGCGGCGTTCGGCTTCCTGCAATACGCGGGCGGCCAGGGCGATATCAAACACATTGAGTCCGAACGAAGAGAAATAGACGCTATCGTCCGCCTCGCTGCGCCAGCCGTCGATCAGCAGTTGGCCGAGATCGGCGGCTACCCGGCGGGGTTCGAATTCGCCGGCGCGGTACATCTGGAACAGGCTTTTCGCGCTGGTGCGGCAGAATTCGCCCCACAGATCGACCACCACTTTGCCGGCCTGACGGATGCCGCTGAACTGCATTTCATGGTAGCCGATTTGCAACACGATACCGCCCTGACGCAGCGCATCCGGCCCGAGAATCGGCGCGGCCGCGCTGGTGCAGGCGAGCAGCGCGTCATAGTCCGTCTGTAGTGCCTGGCTGAGCGTGTCGGGAAATTCCACCGGCCACGGCAAGGCGGGCAGGGAAGAGAAAAGACGTTGCGGCGTCTCCGGCGTTCGGTTCCACCACACCAGCTTTTCCAGCGTCGGGAACAGCGCCCGCAGCATCTCAATGTGCGCCTGCGCCTGTACGCCCGCGCCGAGCAGCAGCACGCGCCGTATCGCGCGCGGCGCCGCATGGCGTAAAGCGACGGCCGATACGGCCGCGGTGCGGGCGGCGGTCAGCGTCGCGCTTTCCACGATGCCGAGCGGCATGCCGTCGGACAGGCGATTAATCAGCGTCGTCGCCATCGCCTGCGGCAACGCATCCGTTCTTTGCGGGCGATGCACCGTCCATTTTACGCCCGCGGCATTAAATCGTCCGCCCACGCCGGCCGGCAGCGCATAGGCTTTGCCGCGCGGCGTCGCCAGATCGACATGCGATTCCGGCGTCATCTGCGTCTCTCCGCGCCGCATCAGCTTGACTACCTCGACCACATCGTCATAGGCTTGGCGCGGATCGGCGCCGCCCAGCCGGACGACGGCCTGACGATCCAGATAACGCAAGGCGGGCGACATGCTAGCGCTCCAGCAACGTCTGGGCGAAGGGATAGAGCGCGGGCGAGCCGCCGCAGTGAACGAATATCACGCTGGCGCCGGCCGGGATTTTGCCCTGCGCGGTCAAATCGATCAGCCCGTGCATCGCCTTGCCGGTGTAAACGGGATCCAGCAGCACGCCTTCATCCTGCGCGACGCGGTAAATGGCGTCGATGCCGCCGGCCGAAGGCACGCCGTAGGCCGCGCCGACGTAGTCGTCCTCTATCCAGATATCCTCCGGCGTCCAGCGCTGCGGCCAGGCCAGCAAATCGGCGCACTCCTGCGCCATGGCGGAGATGCGCGTCTGGAACCACGGCGCTTTGGCGCTGACGCTGATGCCGATGATTTTGGTCTGCGGCCAGTAGCGACGCGCGCCGACATAGAGTCCGGCCAGCGTGCCGCCGGAGCCGGTCGGCGCGACGATAAACTGCGGCGGCGGCTGGTCGCCGGCCTTCAGCTGCGCATCCATCTCCTCGATCGCCCGCACATAGCCCAGCGCGCCCAGCGGCGTCGCCCCGCCCAGCGGGATAATCAGCGCTTTTTCGCCTCGCGCCGCCGCCGCATCGGCATGGGCCTGCATCGCGCCGTCGATTTGCGTGAAGTAGGCGTCCGGATCGAGGAACTGGAGTTGCGCGCCGAACAGCTTATCCAGCAGCAGATTCCCCTGATAGGTTTGCGGCGGGTTGCCGCGCAGCACCAGCACCGGCTTCATGGCGAATTTCCGCGCCGCCGCCGCCACCATGCGCGCATGGTTGGACTGATGTCCGCCGGTGGTAATGACCACATCGACGTTCTGGCGACGGGCGTCGGCCATCAGGTATTCCAGTTTGCGCACTTTGTTGCCGCCGCCGCCGAAACCGGTGTAATCATCGCGCTTGATGCTCAAACTGATTCCCAGCGCGTCGCCGAACCGGTTGAGCGCTTCTAACGGCGTTGGGAAAAAACCTAGTGCGACACGTTCAAAATCATCAACATTTTTCATTATTTAATCCTGAAATCCGAGACAACGATTGTCCTGCGTTGGCTACGTAAGCGAACGGTCGGCCGACGCGGTAAAACGGGTCAGCCAATCGTCCAGCGACTCAACAAAACGCCGCAAACCGTGCAGCGTGACGAATTCATTAACGCCATGCGCATTACCGCCGTGGCCGAGGCCGCCGATTAAAAAAGCGGGCGCGATCGGCGCAAAAGCATAGGCGGGGGCGCAGCCGGGCGCCCACGGCCAGACTTGCGGCTGCGCGCCAAACCGCCGGTAGCTGGCGAGCAGTTGGCTAACGCCCGGCGCGTCGAGGGTGAAGCGGTATCCGGGATAGCTGTCGTCCAGCGTCAGTTCGGCGCCGGCCAGCGCGGGGTCGGCCAGGCGGCGAGACGCGTCGTCGATTAACCGCGCGCCGTCGATGCCGGGAGGCGTGCGCCAGGCCAGCTCCGCCTCGGCGAACGGCGGGATGACGCCGCGCGCCCCCGTCGGAGAGGTTTTGATTTCGGATAGATTGAGCACCGCGCTGCCGAGAAAGGTTTGCAGGCAGCTCAGGGTATCGCCGCTCAGCGTCAGACGCCGGCTGCGGCGAAAGCGCAGTTCGTCCGCGATACTGAAGTCGGCGGCCAGTTCGGCGAGCAGACTATTGGCTTCGTCGTCAGGGGGGAGGGTCGCGAGAACGCCGTTGCGCTCCGCCGGCGCGATGGCTTGCAACGCCTGCACCAGACGCCAGGCCGGATTGGCGATCCAACTGGCGTTGCTGGCGTGGATAGCCGTCTGCGGGCCGCCCCAGTCGCCGCCTTTAACCGTCAGGCGTCCGCCGCTCAGACCGGTAAACCCCAGATAGACGCGCGGCTGGCCGCCGCCATATTCGCACAGGGAAGGGAACAGCACCGCGAGAGCGGGCGCGATCGGGCAGGGCGTCTGCGCCAGATAGCGACGCAGTTGACCGCTGCCTGTCTCTTCTTCGCCTTCGAGAATAATTTCCAGATTGACCGCCAGCTTACCGCTGTCGCGCAGCGCTTTAACCACCGCGAGCATGCCGGCCAGCGGCCCTTTATTATTTTCCGCGCCGCGGGAAATGTAGACGTCGCCCAGCTCCGGCCAGCGGCGAATGCCGCCGATAAAGGGCGGAACGTCCCAGCCCGCTTCATCAGCGGGCATCACATCGTACATGTTGTACAGCACCAGCGTTTTATCGGCGCCGCTGTCGATACGCACGTGTACCAGCGGCGGCGCGCTCTGGCCGCGCTGTTGCGCGACCGGCAATACCGGCTGCGCGCCGACTTCGCTAACCAGCCACGCTTCCAGCCACTGCGCCAGCGCGCGCTGCTGTTCGATTTGACCGGCAACGCTGCGAAAAGGCGTAATCTGGTCGAGTAACGCCAGCGTCGCCGGTAACAGGGCATCCCGCGTTTTCACAGCCGTATCCTCGGATTGAGCAACACATAGAGCAGGTCGATGATCAGGTTTACCGCCACAAACACCAGCGCCGCCAGCAATACGATGGCCTGCACCAGCGGGAAGTCGCGATTCTGGATCGCCTGCACCGCCAAACGACCGATGCCCGGCCAGGCGAAAATGATTTCCGTCACCAGCGCGCCGCCCAATAGCGAGGCGAAGTACATGCCCTGAACGGTGACCACCGGGATCAGCGCGTTACGCAAGCCGTGGCGCACCAGAATGCGCCAGGCGCTCAGCCCTTTGGCGCGGGCCGTGCGGATGTAATCCTGCTGCATGACGTCGATCAGGCTGGCGCGCACCAGACGGGCGATGGCGCTCATGTAGTACGCGCCAAGGCTGACGGCGGGCATAACCAGGTGGCTCGCCGTACCGTAACCGCCGGACGGCAGCCAGCGCAAATCCAGACTGAACAACAGGATCAGCAACAGACCCAGCCAGAATACCGGCACCGCCTGGCCGGAGAAGGCCAGCAGACGGGATAACAGATCCCAGATGCTGTTTGGCCGCAGCGCGCTGATGATGCCGAGCGTCAAGCCGAGCAGCGTGCTCCAGGCCAGCGCGGTGACGGCGAGCAATAAGGTGGCGGGAACGCGATCGCCGATCAGCCGGGTGACCGGCTGGCTGTAGCGCAGCGAATCGCCGAAATCCCCTTGCAGCACGCCGGACAGGTAATGGCCGTATTGCCACAGCAGCGGGCGATCGAACCCCATGCTATGGCGGAAATGATCGATCTCCTGCTGCGTGGAGCCGGGCGGCATCATCACCGCCGCCGGGTCGCCGGTCAGATGGAGACTGTAAAAAATCAGAATCGATACGCCGAACATCACCAGAATCGATTGCCCGATGCGGGACAGCACATATCTCGCCATATCAGTCCAGCCTTGTGCGGGTTTTACGCAGCAGGCTGTCGCCCACCAGATTGCAGCCGACCACCAGCGCGGCGATCGCCAGCCCCGGATACAGCACCAGCCACTGCGCCAGCAGCATATAAGAACGGCCTTCGCCGATCAGATTGCCCAGCGTCGGCGTCGGCGGCTGGATCCCCATGCCGAGAAAGCCGATGGAGGCTTCAAGTACGATCAGCCGCGGGATATCCAGCGTCAGCAGGACAATCAGCGGCGTAGCGAGATTCGGCAACACGTGACGCAGCAAAATGCGCGGCGTGGAAAAGCCCATGGCGCGCACCGATTCGATATATTCCAGCTCGCGAATTTCCAATGTTTTGGCGCGGGCGACGCGGGCGTAAATCGCCCAACTGCTGACGCCCATAATGATGATGATATTGCTCAGCGAAGTGCCGAACAGCGCCATCACCAGCAGGATTAACAGAATAAACGGCACCGCCAGTTGGATATCGATCAGGCGCATTATCAGCGCATCCAGCCAGCCGCCGGCATAGCCCGCCAGCATGCCGAGCAGGCTGCCGATAACCGCGGCGATCGCCGCCGCCATCAGCACCACGAATAATGATAACCGGGCGCCGGAAAGGATGCGCGCCAGCATATCGCGCCCCAGTTGGTCGGTTCCCAGCCAGTGCATGCCCGAGGCGGTATCGCTGCCCGGCGGCAGGAAGACGTCCGCCAGATTGTTGGCCAGCGGGTCGGGCAGGGGCAGCCAGGGGGATAACAGCGCCGCGGCGAGGGTTATCGCCAGCAGTAGTCCGCCGATAATGCCGTCGCCGTAAAAACGGCGGCGCGGCTTCCTGTTTAATGCATCCCCCTGGGCGATCATTTCAGCCTCAGGTCGAACAGCGGGATACGGGCGTCGGCTCGACCGGTAAACGTCAGCGCATCGCTGCTGGCATAGAGCGAATCCTCGCGATAGAGCGGGATCAGCGGCTGCTGTTGCGCAACAACCTCCTGGATCTGCTGCAATATTTTTTCGCGTTTCACGGCATCTACCGTCAGGCGGCTTTCGTTGAGTAATTTATCCAGTTCGGGCAGGCTGACCGTCGAATAGGGTTCGCCCGAATGCAGGATCGGATATAACGCCGCATCGGCATCCAGCGTTTGCGTCGAGCCCCAGGCCAGCATATAGATCGGCGCCTGTTTCTTCGCCGCCACCTGCTGGGTGTAAACCGACCATTCCGGCACTTCCAACTGGAGTTTGACCCCGATTTTGGCCAGATCCTGCACTATCGCCTGCGCGACATCGGCGCTGGCGATATAGCGGCGCGGCGCCTGGAAACGCAGGGTAAAGCCGTCCGGATAGCCTGCCTGCGCAAGCAGGGATTTCGCTTTGGCGATATCCTGCGCCGGCGCGGCTATCGGCTGGTAGCCAAAGTCTTTCGCGCCGGCCATGGTGCCGGTGGGCGCGCCGAAGCCATGCAACAGCTGGCTGGTATAGGCGTCGCGGTTCAGCGCCAGCGACAGCGCCTGGCGAACGCGGACATCGTCCAGCGGTTTCTGATCGTTCTTGAGCCCCAGATAGATGGTCAGTCCGCCGCCTTTTACCTGCTCTAAATGGATACCCGGTTTGTTTTTCAGCGCCGGCACCAAATCCACCGGTACGCTGTCGACGAGCTGCACTTCGCCGGTCAACAGCGAGGTGATGCGCGCGGTGGCTTCCGGTATCGGACGCCAGGTGACGGTGTCAATCGCCGGTTTGCCGCGCCAGTAGGCGGCATTGGCCTGCATCACCACCTTTTCATCAGGAATAAATGTTTCGACCCGGTAAGCGCCGCTGCCGATCGGCTTGCGGGCGAATTCCGATGCGCCGACTTTCTCGACGTATTGCGGCGGCACGATATAAGCCGGATAACGGCTCAGACGCGTCGGCAGCAAAGGATCCGGCCCGTCGGTATGAAAGCGCACCTGATACTCGCCGGTCGCTTCTACCGATTTAATGGTGCGAATATAGGATATAGTCGGCGCATGGTTGGCCGGATCGAGGATGCGGTCGATAGAGAACTTCACGGCGTGCGCATTGACGGCTTCGCCATTGGTAAATTTCACGTCCTGGCGCAGCGTAAATTCCCAGGTCGTGTCATCAATGGCTTTCCACGATGTCGCCAATCCGGGCTGAAGTTTCATCTGTGAATCGCGTAATACCAGCGTATCGAAGACATTATCCACCAGCGTGGCGGATTCTTTGAGAAAACCGGGGTCCATCGCAGTGGCGGAAGCGGGTTGCGCAATCGTCAGCTCCGCCGCCATCGACAAGGGTGATAGCAGACCTGACAGCATTGCCAGTGAAGCGAATGTTAAGGCGGATTTTTTCATTATGATCGTTCCCAAAACGAAGCCCGAAGGGCTGACGGTAAGCATTGGAGATGCGCTATTCGTCACAGATTTGGACGAATGCCGCCGACTGCAAATACAGGATATATCCTATATAATATGTTATTAGCAGGCTAATGATTAAACTGCAAAAGCAAAGTCATCTTTTAACTAAAGGAAAAAGTTATATGTTCGGGATGGGAAAGGCTCAGCGCCTCAGTCTGACCATGCAGGTAGAGGCCCAACTGAAGGGCGCGTTGATGGTCGGCATGTTGAAACCCGGCGCTCGTCTGGTGACCAGCGAGATCGCCGCGCAGTTGGGCACCAGCGTCACGCCGGTGCGTGAAGCCTTGTTGCGCTTGGTGTCGGCCGGCGCGCTGGAGGCAACCCCGGCAAAAGCGTTTTTAGTGCCGGTGATGCCGTTGAGTCAGTATCAGGAAATTACCCTGATCCGTAAACAGCTGGAGGGGCTGGCGGCGGCGCAGGCGGCCAGAGCGATGGATGCCGATAAACTGGCGCATTTGACCGCGCTGAACAGTCAGTTTCGTTCCAACAAGATGGTGCAGAATATTGAAGAATCCCTCAAGGCGAACCGGGAATTTCGTTTTACGCTGTATGGCTATGCCGATATGCCGACGCTGGTTTCGCTGATCGAACAGCTATGGGTGCAGATTGGCCCCTGTTTCAACTACCTTTATCCGCAGTCGGCGGAGATTGTTCATCGTCAGCACAATTACGATGAACTGCTGCTGGCACTGGCGGAAGGAGATAGCGAACGCTGCGTGAAATCGATCCATAAAGCGATCGACGATGGCGTGTCGATACTGGAGAAAAACTATTTTCATTGTTGATTGCCGGCGGGTACGACGGGCGCCGGTTGAAGAATCCTGCGTGACTTATCTTTGTCTCAGACCACATTCATATTTCGCTCTGCATCGAAGTGTGCAGGGCGGAAAACGTTAAAGTCATGTCCTTTCGATATACCAGAGGACGGAAATATGATTGCAGTGCTTTTCGAGGCGGATGTGGTTGATACGCAACAAGGGCGCTATCTCCAGCTTGCCGCGGAATTAAAGCCGCTATTAGCCGATATTGATGGATTTATATCCATCGAGCGCTTCCAGAGCCTGACCACGCCGGGGAAGATCCTTTCCTTGTCCTGGTGGCGGGATGAACACGCGGTATTGCAATGGAAAAGAAACGTCCTGCATCAGGCGGCTCAGGCTGAAGGCCGTAAGTCTATCTTCTCTTTTTATCACATTCGCATCGCCCGGATGACCAGAGAGTATTCGTCGGCGAGCAGAGAAAGCGCGGAGCCATGATGTTGATTATTCTTCCGCGATACAGCGAGCGTTCAAATCCGCTGATTCTGGTGACCGACGATGCTATGGTTGTCGGCCGGGCGACGTAAACATGGGCGGCAGGGTCTGAATAATATGCTTAAACATATTGAGTCGGCAGAGAATAGCGATGCGCTTGAGCGTTCGATGGCGGCGGTCGCGGCCGCCATTTCCGATCCTTCCCGCGTAAAAATGCTCTGTGCGTTGATGGATGGTCGGGCGTGGACGGCCACGGAGCTGAGTGCCGTGGCGGATATCGCCTCTTCCACCGCCAGCGCCCATCTGGCGCGTCTAGTCAGTGGGAATCTGATTTCCTGTCTTTCTCAGGGGCGTTATCGTTATTATCGTCTGGCCGGGAAGGATATTGCCGACCTGATTGAAAAAATCATGGGCGTTTCATGGCGATCCGAGTCAGAAGCCAAAGCCAGTACGCCTCCCTCGTTACGGAAAGCCCGAACCTGCTATGACCATTTAGCCGGCGAAATCGCGGTTAAAATTTATGATTTTATGATCGCCGAAAGCTGGTTGACCGCTGATGGCAGTTCGGTCACGCCGACAGGGCAAAAACAGTTCCAACAGTTAGGCATGACGTTGAATCCCAAAACACGGCGTAAAGCGTGCTGCGCCTGTCTTGACTGGAGCGAAAGGCGATTTCATCTTGGTGGAGACGCCGGTGCGGTCTTTTTAATTCATTGCGAACAAAAAGGATGGTTAGCCAGAGTACCGGGATTTCGGGAAGTTAACTTTACCGTCAGCGGCAAGCTGGCCTGCAAAAAATGGTTTGGCGTGATTGTTTAACGCCGTCCTGGCTGTGAATGAGGTGCGCGGATAGCGCCGGCGACCGGCGGTTTATAGCGCTTAACCACCGCCTGTGCGTTGGTCAGCGTATTGTAGGCGGACGAAAATTTTGGCGGCCTGGTTTATTTCAGTCGGCTCATGATCCGGCGAGCGCCAATAAACGCTCACCGGGGATGCAAGATAAAAATGCGCGCCAAGTCATGCGGTTAGTTACTATTTTATCGCGTAAGTCACCATTTTTGATGCTGTTTTATATCTATCAACATGCGCCATCATAAACGAGATAATTTTACCCATTTTCTTGTGTTCGTTGAACTCAGTAAAAAGCTTTGTCTTTACGTAGATTAATTTATGATTCCAGCGTTCAATTTCTTTTTCATCATCAAGACCAAATGAGAATTCAGCGCCTGAGTTTTTCACTGTGTCATGTTTCGCGGAGTTTTTACTTAGCCATGAATTAAGCATGTCAAAAATTATTCTGCTTTTACTGAAATTTTCACAAAGGTTATTAAATATATTTCTCACTTGTTTTTCAGGAAAGTACATCAAAACGCCTTCTATAAGAAAAAACAGATTTTCGTCATGATGTAACTCTCTTTTCACTTCATCGATCCAGCCGTTATCCAAAATAGACCCCGCCAGGTATTTTTCATTTTCATGGCAGGGGATGAGTTTTTTTCTGGCCTCGATCACGTCCGCTAAATCGATATAATAAAATTTTGCTTTTTTTGCTATATCGCCGATTCTTTGATATCGGGCATCTAATCCGCAACCTAAGCTAATTATCACCGGCTTTTCGTTTTTACCAATAAACGCGATGACTTCACTGTCAAAATATTTTGCTCTGATAGCGGTACCCACTCGACTGGTTTTTTTATTTTTGTATTTTTTAATATCGAAATGTGTTTTTTCCAGAATATCACAAGCGACATTGTCTACGATGATGGGATGTTTCTGCCTGCTTTCTTCTGCCTTACAGGCTAGTGGAATTAATAATGTGTTTGATACTTTATCTGCGAAATAATTTCCGTTCATTTTAATACCCCAACTAAAGCAAATAATTCTCATTATCATTGTGAGTAATTATCTTAATCCTTGCGATTTTATTGATAAAGCCATTATCAGAAAAATGTACATTCTCGACTCATCTGCTGACTGTCCGGTCCTCTCGACAGTTGGTCGCAGGCGTGCTTATTTTGCGACGTTGACGACCAGGCATGTGGGGCCGACAGCGTTTGGCCGTTTATCTTCCTGCGCGGTTTGGGCGTAAACCCGCGTTTAAAATCTCCAGCGCCTCACTTAGGTCAATATTCTGCAACGATTTGAGGCTACCATCCAGGTACCATCCCATACACATGTGACAATAATTTCACCGATTCTCCGGTGAGGTCTGTGTGGTATTTGATCATAGGGAACTGGATGCATGGTTACTCCCTCTCTCTGTGTTAATTTAGGTGTAGGGGATCCATTCTTTGTAAAGTTAAGGGATTGCAGTCAGAGATTCATTATTAATTCGGTCGTGTTATCGCAATTCGACCCGAACCCATAGCGTAATTACTAGCGCAGCGATCAACATTACTGTTCCTGCTATAATGAAGACGCCAGTGACGCCACCTATACCGAATACCAGCCCACCCAATGCGGCGCCAGCAGCTATCGAGGATTGCACCGAAGCTACAACCATGCCCCCGGCAGTCTCGGCTTGGTCGGGAATGGCGCGTGCTACCCAGTTTGACCAGGCAACTGGGACTCCGCCGAAGGCCAGTCCCCACAGAGCCACCAATAGCATCAGCCCGGTTCCCTGTATAGGCAACCAAATCATGCCAAACGCAGCGATACCGACCAAGGCGGGCATCAATACCAATGTAACGCGTAGACTACGTTCCATAAGCCATCCTGCTAGTAGCGTGCCAACGAAGTTGGCGACGCCAAATCCCAATAGCATTAGAGATAACGTATCAACATCAATGTGAACCACGCTTTCCAGAGCAGGCCGAATATAAGTGAATAGGGCGTATTGACCTGTATGGGCGAGTATGCAACCCATCATTCCAATGCCAATTCCTGGGCGACGTAGCAATTCCAAAACCGATGCGGTACGCAGCATCTTACGCGGCGCCATTCGAGGAAGCGTAATCCATTGAAAGATTAGCGTTAGTAATCCAACAGCCGCTGCGGCTACAAAGGCGCTGCGCCAGCCGTATAAACTACCCAGATAGCTTCCAAGCGGCACAGAAACTACGGTTCCGACTGCAATACCGCTAAAGATAATGGATAGTGCTCGCGGAACCAGCTTTGCGGGCACTAATCGCATTGCCACCGCTGCCGCCATACTCCAGAAGCCTCCCAAGGCGATACCTAACAAAATTCTCATTACTAATAAGACGGTCAGGCTGGAAGACAAAGCCACGAGTAGATTGGATGCAATCATTAGTACAGTAAAAGCTAACAGAACCTTTCGGCGGTCAAAACTGCGGGTCAGACCAGGCACCATCAGACCAGCAAAGAGAGCAACGACAGCGGTTACCGTCACGGCTTGGCCAGCCAGTGCTTCCGACACGCCAAGATCGTATGCCATTGGTGTCAGTAGACTGGCGGGTAAATATTCTGCTGTTAATAATCCAAATACACCCATTGCCAGTGAAAACACAGCCATCCACACAGCTGAGGTGGGCGCTGCATTAGAAGGGTTACTATCAGATATGGGGTCACAAGCATAATTACTCATCGAAAAAAATCCTAAAAAGGAGTGAAGCCGAAAGTCTAGAGAAATATTTCAGGATGATCTATGATGATTCGTCTTGATTATTTGATTGAAACCCCGAAAATGACTGAGAAAGATAAATTTGCCATTTCGTCCGATCTCATCAGCGAACTGCTGACTGGCATGCGCTTACGTGGCGTCCAGTACCGCCGTATTCAAACCGGCCCTTCTTTTGGCTTAGGTTTTGATGCTAGACGGGGACATGCCTATTTTCATTTTCTGGCTGTAGGCTCAGCTATCTTACGAACCAGCGATGGTGCTTTACATGAATTATCCGCCGGCAGTGCGGTGTTTATGCCCCAGGGCGAGGCTCACCAACTTCTATCCGATTCAGATGTTTCTTTTCACGACATAGACAACTTTGCTACAGCGCCCTTGGGGGATACTGTTAGCGGCATAAATACTTGCCCTAGCACACTCCCTACTCCAAGCGTTGTTCTTTTCTACGGATGCATGGAGTTTGATCTAGGCGGAATGCAAGGACTCGGCAAGCTGATGCCGAGCGTCATGGTGGCTGCTACGCAAGAGGAGCGATACCCCGGATTAATGCCGATTCTTGACTCTATGAAACGTGAAATATGTGCAGGTCGGATTGGTTTCGCGGGTATCCTGGCACGGCTCGCCGAAGTGGCGGCGGCAATGATTGTCCGTGGTTGGATAGAATGTGGTGGTGAGAACGCCTCTGGTCTCGTTGCCGCACTACGCGATCCCCGTTTAGCTCGCGCTATATTGGCGCTGCATCGAAAGCCTGGTCATGACTGGACGGTTGCAGAGTTGGCTGCTGAATCACATATATCTCGATCTGTCTTCGCACAACGATTTCAATCCACTATCGGTATACCACCACTACGTTATGCAACTGAGTTGCGGATGCGTCTCGCCAGTCAATGGCTGACTCACGAAAAGCTATCTATCGAAGTAGTAGCACAACGTTTAGGCTATACATCTCAAGCCGCATTTAGTCGCGCTTTTAAGCGTATAAATGGTCAGTCGCCGGGAGCAAGCCGACAAACTATTTTGTAATAATGCTAAAACACAAATTGACCGTGACCGTGAAAACGTAGAAAGGCGTTATGTATTCTTGAGGAACGGATTGATATTCTGCGCCAGCAGTTTGCGGATGCCGTCGCGCTGTTGCCGGGCATCGGTCAGCGATACATCGGGATAAGTGCCTAAACTGAGGCGAGACTCTTTGCCATTGATACGATATTTGAGATACCAGAGACGTGAACCGCCTGGATTAACCAAAAGGTATAGACCGTGTGAATCGGAAACTTTGAAGGGATTAGCGGATGATTTTAAGTTGCGGATTTTTGAGTCGTTAAGAGACATTTGGGGGTCACTCCATTATCGAACCAACCTGACCCCAAATTTGACCACCATTTTTTCCCGATGCGGAGGGAAAACTAGAAACGCATCGGGAAGGTTTTTCACGCTAACCTGTTGAATCAATGTACAAATAGGGATTCGCAAGGATGCATGAAAACAAGTAAATGGCTCCTCTGACTGGACTCGAACCAGTGACATACGGATTAACAGTCCGCCGTTCTACCGACTGAACTACAGAGGAATCGGTTAGCTGCGGGGGATAATAGCGGGAGCATTTCACCTTGTCAAAGGCTGTTATGCTTTATCGTGACTGATTGCTGAAGTAATAATCAACACCTTGAAATTACAGCGCAAGTTGCATATGGAATTTGATATCGTCTCTTCGCTTCCGGCAGGCGCTTGCACCTTGAGATAGCAGCGATTGCATTAGTGTGGTGCATGTTCAGTGAGAGAAAAATCAATAACCCCCATTTTCCGACAGGCTGAATTAACTCATTAACCATCTCTTTTCCTTATTATACCCGTGTCTTATCAAACAGGTATCGGTTTCCATTATAGTACCAATACAATCTGGCGCGGATCTTGCTACCTATCTCGGGTAACTACTCAGGAGGCAGACATGAATCTTAGACGGCTCAAGTACTTTGTGAAAATCGTTGATATCGGTAGCTTGACTCAGGCTGCTGAGCTGTTGCACATTGCACAACCGGCGCTGAGCCAGCAGGTCGCTACGCTGGAAGGTGAGCTGGAAAAACAGTTGCTGGTTCGTAGTAGACGGGGAGTTACTCCCACCGAGGCAGGGAAAATCCTTTATTCACATGCGCAAGCTATTTTGTATCAATGCGAGCAGGCTAAAAGTGCGGTGAATGGCGTCAGGCAGTCGGTAAACGTATAGATTTTGGGTAGCCAGCCATCAGGCGTGATCCCGGTGGCTGACTATATAACATAACCTTTCAGAAAATATTAACCTGCTTATATTTTTCGTATTTATTTTTTTCTTCCATCGTTCAGTTTTTATCGCATAATATTGGGCGTTATGGCCGTTATATTGTAATATCTGCTGGCGGTAGCCTTGGCTTGGGTGTTACATTACTACGCACATCGCTTTCTCTTATCCTACTTGCAACCGACTGTGATCCCTCCGGGGTCTTATGGCTGTTATTTTTAAGGAGTTAAAATGAATAACCTTCTCTCTCAGCTCTTAATGAAACTGGCTGAAAAAGAGGTCGGAGAAAAAGAACTTAGTGCTAAAATAGAATTGTTAGAAATATTGGTGTTTTCTATTATATCTATGTTAGATGATGAGCAAATAAATGAGTTAACGAAGAAGGTGGAGTGTGTATTAGCAGAAGCGCCGCTGCATAGAGGTGATGATACTTGCTTAACCATCGAGTTATTGAATCGTAGTATTAATCGATTCACGACAACATCAATAAGAAACTAACTCTATTATTATCGCGCTAACCGGTTATGGATGATATCTTTGGTTTTATTAACAATAAGTTATCTAATTATTGTTAATATTTAGGTTGTTGGTTTAATACAAAATAGTAAGACGCTGATTTATGATCAGCGTCTTTTTTTCTGTGATAGTTTTTATATTATGCCGTTTGTTTCTTCTTTCGAATAATCTGATAAGCAACGGCCAGAATAATAAACCACAACGGCGTTACAATCAGTGCTTGCAGCGTGTCGGGTTGCAGCGTCAGCAGGACGATGACAAAAGCAAAGAAAGCCAGGCAAATCCAGCACATGAAAATACCCCAGGGCATTTTATATTGAGAGTCGACATGTAACTGCGGTCTTTTTTTACGGTACGCCAGATAGGAGCAGAGAATAATGCTCCAGATGAACATGAACAGTATCGCGGAAACGGTGGTTACCAGGGTGAAAACCGTCATCACATTCGGGATGAGGTAAATCAAGACCACGCCGGATAACAGACAGATACAGGAAAACAGTAATCCGGCGGAAGGAACCGCGCGTTTCGACAACATGCTAAAACGCTTCGGCGCGTCTCCCTGTTGGGCTAAGCCAAATAGCATCCGGCTGGTGGAGAATACGCCGCTGTTGGCTGAGGATGCGGCGGAGGTCAGCACCACAAAGTTAATTACGCTGGCAGCGGCGGGCAAGCCAACCAGGACGAACATTTCAACAAAGGGACTGCGATCGGCGGCAATGGCGCTCCATGGCGTAACCGACATGATCATGATTAATGAAAACACGTAAAACATGATGATACGAAGCGGGATTGCATTAATCGCTCTGGGAAGTACGACGTTTGGGTTCTTCGTTTCCGCCGCGGTGGTGCCGACCAGCTCGATACCGACGAAGGCGAATACCGCTATCTGGAAGCCGGCGAAAAAACCGCTGATACCTTTAGGGAACATTCCGCCGTCGTTCCAGAGATTATTAAACGAGGCGATAGAGCCTGATGGTGAAGGGAATTTCATCATGACCAGCGCTACGCCGATGACAATTAAGGCGACAATGGCCACAATTTTTATCATTGCAAACCAGAATTCCATTTCACCGAACATTTTTACCGTGGCCAGATTAAGCGAGAGCAGTAACAGCACGCAGAGGAGTGAGGATATCCACTGCGACAGGTCGGGAAACCAAAATTGGGCATAGGCGCTGATGGCCACTACGTCGGCGATGCCGGTCACGACCCAGCAGAACCAGTATGTCCAGCCGGTAAAAAAACCCGCCCAGGGGCCGAGCAGATCGGCTGCAAAATCGCTGAATGATTTATAGTTCAGGTTAGAAAGCAGCAATTCTCCCATTGCGCGCATAACGAAGAACAGCATAAAGCCAATTATCATATAAACGAAGATGATCGATGGCCCTGCCAGACTAATCGTTTTTCCTGAGCCCATAAATAACCCAGTGCCGATAGCCCCGCCAATGGCAATAAGCTGAATATGACGATTAGTCAGGTTTCGCCGTAGTCCGTCGTTGTCGGACCCTGCAAGGTCTGCGGCCTCTTTTGATTGATCTACCATTTAATATAATTTCCTATTTTATGTGATGTCGTTTTGAGCTCTTAATCGGCTCTCTCATTCATTAATACGGACATGGATAAGATAGCGTAACCGCTACACAGATTATAGGGAGTGACTGGTATAAACGCGGTGAATAATCGAACAATGTGACTCTGTATGCTTTTTGCTCTGATAACGAAGGTTATCGCAATATGAAAGGAGGAGTCTGGCCGGCGAACAGGTTAACAAAATTGCCCATTACGCTCAATATAATTTTAGAATGTGGAAAAAATAAGAAAAAATCAATGCTAACTATTTGACAGTCGCCGCCAAGTGGAGAATAATCCACGCCGTTGGGTCGTTAGCTCAGTTGGTAGAGCAGTTGACTCTTAATCAATTGGTCCGGGGTTCGAGCCCCCGACGACCCACCAACACTTCAAGCAGTTAAGTTGTAAGTTACCAATCCCACCCACCGTGTAATACCTGGCTAATTTTAGGCCGTTTCTCTATCTCCCAACGGCATTGTTGCATAACAAATAAAATGAAACGTTTTATTTGCAATAACGACGTTTCACGGAAATATCTATAATAATTAATTAGTCATATTATTTCTTATCTTTTATTTAAAAAATAAAATCATTTACTCTTTTGTTTTAATGAGATTTGAATGAATCATTAATTTTTTGTGCTTTTGATAACGATAAAACAACACAAACCGAGATGTTTTTCAAAAGGCGCTGAGTCGGGAAAGGCGGTGTTGCAAGTGTCGCATGCTGAAGAGGAAAAGAATGCCGGAATATCATCGGCAGGGTGTCTTACCGGTCTGGTCATCTGACGTTTTTCTAAATAAGGGAATGTAGCGAGTTGACATGGGCATCTGAAAAGCGCCGTCGGCATCAAAAGCGATGAGCCGACGGAAGAAGGATTACTGACGGTAACCGTGTTTGATTTGTTTGAGGGTGTTGCCCAACGCTTCCGCCTGTTCCGGATCTTCCAATTGGGCAATGTATTTTTCCATTTTAACGATCACTTTGCCCGCATCAGCCTGCCCGATGGCTTTTAACAATAATGTAACGGTTGCTTTCAGGCAGGTGACTTCGTGTGCTAATGACTCGACAGACGCAGATGTGGAAAAATCTATATTGCTCATGTTTTCTCCTTAACAAGGAACGGCAAAAAAAGTGTTTTAGCCTGCCCGCAGCTGACTTGAAAGCATTTGCTGCGGGAGACAATCAGATTGCCGGCAGTATAGCACAGAGTGTATCGCTGACGGCCATTAATTAATGAGCCGCAACTATGTAATGAGCGTTTTTTACACACTTAACTTGTTTTTAATTGTATTTAATTGCCTGGATTTATATAGTGAATCTGTGGCTAAATGTGTTCGATAGAATACATGAGACTTTCCGTACAGGCGTTTTCTTACCCTATAAGTGTTGCTGATGGCCGATGAGCAAGTCTCAAATCGCCGGCAATCGCAATGTGAAATGTTAAGAATATGATCACCATGCGCCCTGAGAGTCGCGGTATATTGTTATCATCATGCGGTAGTCTCTGTGGTTTATTGCTTCATGACATATTTGAGAAATACATAACTTATATAAGTCGGTATTCATTATTTTTCGCAACCAACGTAGTATCACCTGCACGCAGCTTGTTATGTAAGTGCTACTCCCTTTTTTGGAGAATTATTCTTTGATTAGCGTTTTTCTTGTTGATGACCATGAACTGGTGCGGGCAGGGATACGGCGCATTCTTGACGATATCAAAGGTCTCAAAGTCGTTGGCGAAGTGTCATGTGGTGAAGATGCCGTCAAATGGTGCCGCAGCAATGATGTCGATGTTGTCTTAATGGACATGAATATGCCGGGGATCGGCGGTCTTGAGGCAACGCGAAAAATTCTGCGCTTTTCTCCTGATATAAAAGTTATCATGCTAACTATTTATACAGAGAACCCATTACCTGCTAAAGTAATGCAGGCGGGGGCGGCCGGGTACGTCAGCAAGGCGGCAGCTCCGCAGGAAGTCATTTGCGCCATTCGGGCGGTGCATGCGGGGAAACGATATATCGCTTCTGATATTGCGCAGCAAATGGCGTTGAGTCAGTTAGAGCCGCAGACGGAAACGCCGCTGGAGTGTTTGTCTGAGCGCGAATTGCAGATTATGCTGATGATCACCAAAGGGCAGAAGGTCACCGAAATTTCCGATCAGTTGAATCTGAGCCCCAAAACGGTGAACAGCTACCGCTACCGGATGTTTAACAAACTGAACATCAATGGCGATGTGGAGCTAACGCATCTGGCAATTCGCCACGGCCTCTTTAATGCGGAGACGTTGTTAAGTAGTGAGTGAAAGTTTCAATGCCTCGGCATTTCTTAAAACGGTAACCAGCCAGCCTGGGGTTTACCGTATGTATGACGCCGCGAATACGGTGATCTATGTTGGAAAAGCAAAAGATTTAAAAAAACGACTCTCCAGCTATTTTCGCAGTAATGTCGCCAGCCGCAAAACCGAGGCTTTGGTAAAAAGTATCGCGCAGATCGATGTGACGATCACGCATACCGAGACCGAAGCTTTACTGCTGGAACATAACTACATCAAGCTTTATCAGCCGCGTTACAACGTCTTACTGCGCGATGATAAATCTTATCCCATGATCTTTCTCAGTGCCGACCGGCACCCGCGTCTGGCCGTTCATCGCGGCGCCAAACACGCCAAGGGCGAGTATTTCGGACCGTTTCCGAACGGAAACGCCGTACGTGAAACACTGATGCTATTGCAAAAGCTTTTTCCGATTCGGCAATGCGAAAACAGCGTATATCGCAATCGCTCGCGACCTTGTCTGCAATATCAAATAGGCCGCTGTCTTGGCCCTTGCGTTAGCGGATTGGTCAGTGAAGAGGACTACCGGCAGCAGGTCGATTATGTGCGGTTGTTCTTGTCGGGGAAAGATCAGCAGGTGCTCAATGCGCTTATCGCCCGGATGGAAGCGGCCAGTCAGGCGCTGAACTTTGAGGAAGCGGCGCGTATTCGCGATCAAATCCAGGCTGTGCGCCGAGTGACGGAGAAGCAATTCGTTTCGGGCGATGGGGAAGATCTGGACGTTATCGGCGTAGCGTTCGAGGCTGGCATGGCATGTATTCATGTACTGTTCATTCGCCAGGGCAAAGTATTGGGCAGCCGCAGCTATTTTCCGAAAGTTCCCGGCGGAACTGAACTGGGTGAAGTCGTACAAACCTTTGTGGGGCAATTTTATCTGCAAGGAAATCTGGCTCGAACGTTACCTACAGAGATTCTGCTTGATTTTGTGTTGCCGGATAAAGACCTGCTTGCTGAGTCTTTGACCGAGGTCGCGGGGCGAAAAGTGCAGATTCAGACTAAACCGCGCGGCGATCGCGCCCGTTACCTGAAGCTTGCCCGCACCAATGCCGCGACGGCTTTGGTAACGAAATTGTCCCAACAATCAACCATTCATCAGCGATTATCTGAATTGGCCAACGTTTTACATTTGCCTACAATTAACCGCATGGAGTGTTTTGACATCAGTCATACTATGGGGGAGCAGACTGTGGCATCCTGTGTGGTATTTGATGCGAATGGGCCGCTGCGTTCCGAATATCGCCGCTATAATATTAGCGGGATCACGCCCGGCGACGACTATGCCGCGATGACCCAGGTGTTGAAGCGTCGTTACGGTAAGGCGTTGGATGACGGTAAAATTCCTGACGTCATTGTCATTGATGGTGGTAAAGGGCAGCTTGGTCAGGCCAAAGCCGTGTTTGATTCGCTACAGGTACCCTGGGATAAGAACAAGCCGCTGCTGCTTGGCGTTGCCAAAGGCAGTGACCGTAAAGCCGGGCTGGAAACGTTATTTTTTGAGGCGACGGGAGAGGGTATCGTGTTACCGCCTGATTCTCCGGCCTTGCATGTCATTCAGCACATTCGTGATGATTCTCACGATCATGCGATTGGCGGACATCGTAAGAAAAGAGCAAAAGTTAAAAATACCAGTACACTAGAGCTTATTGAAGGCGTCGGGCCTAAACGCCGGCAGACCCTGCTGAAATACATGGGGGGGTTGCAGCCTTTGATGAATGCCAGCATTGAGGAACTTGCAAATGTGCCGGGTATTTCACACGCGTTGGCGGAAAAGATCTTCCATGCGTTGAAACACTAGGGACAATGTAGCAACATACTCGTAATATTCACTCCAGCCAGATAGTTACCTAAGCGCTATGCAATTTAATATACCGACGTTGCTGACTTTGTTTCGTGTTGCTTTAATCCCGTTTTTTGTGCTGGCGTTTTATCTTCCATTCGTCTGGGCACCTCTGATATGCGCACTCATTTTCGTTTTTGCCGCCGTTACCGATTGGTTTGATGGATTTTTGGCCCGTCGCTGGAAGCAAACGACACGATTTGGGGCGTTTCTCGATCCCGTCGCGGACAAGGTGATGGTCGCGGTCGCTTTGGTTTTGGTGGCGGAGCACTATCACTCCTGGTGGATTACGCTACCGGCCGCCACGATGATTGCGCGTGAAATCATTATTTCCGCATTGCGTGAATGGATGGCCGAGATAGGTAAGCGCAGCAGCGTGGCGGTTTCCTGGATTGGCAAGGTAAAAACCACGGCGCAAATGCTGGCGCTGGTCGCGTTGTTATGGCGTCCGGAACGTCTGGTGGAAGGGGCGGGCGTGATTGCTTTATACGTCGCGGCGGTATTGACTTTTTGGTCAATGTTTCAATATTTGAACGCGGCAAGACATGATTTGCTTGAACCTTGATCGAAGCGCCTTAAAAACCAGCAAACGAACCTGCTGAGCTGATAATTCTATTGACTCAATGCGTCAGGTCAGTAGAATGCACCGCATCAACAGCGACGCTGGTTTGTTTAAAGTGAGTAGAAATCAGCAGGTTCGCATGATGCGGGAATAGCTCAGTTGGTAGAGCACGACCTTGCCAAGGTCGGGGTCGCGAGTTCGAGTCTCGTTTCCCGCTCCAATATCCTCAGCCGCGCAGGCTGAAAATGATTTAAAGGTAAGGCGCGTTGGCAGAGTGGCCATGCAGCGGATTGCAAATCCGCCTACCTCGGTTCGACTCCGGGACGCGCCTCCAATTTCCAAGCCCGGGTGGTGGAATCGGTAGACACAAGGGATTTAAAATCCCTCGGCGTACGCGCTGTGCGGGTTCAAGTCCCGCCCCGGGCACCATCGATTAAAACCTAATTAAAACAAGAAGTTAGTCAAAATTGATAGCCGCTTAATAAGCGGTTTTTTTTGTTCCTGAAAATGATAAGTGGCGACAAAATGGCGGCAGAGTGGCGACACTTATTTTTTTACCTTCATAAAAAATGATGTTTCCTATCATTGATTAACTATTTTATTTAATCGATGGTTGATTGATTATTCATAACATCTGACTAAACCCACATTTGGAACTGGTTATCCGCGACAGGGTGGGGCGTGACAGGATTTATCTTTCCTGGCTCCACAATAGAGCGAGTAATGCTTTCAAGAGTAACAACAGTATGACCGCAATTTATATTTGTGCATTGGTGATAACGCTCTTTGGTTGATTCACTTAGGTAACGGCTTGGGCGGCATGTCGGCAAATGGGGCAATGCATCATAATTATATCCTTAACTGGCTTTTTTCTATGCCATTCGCTCCCTTCATATTCCACATCTGACAGTCGTACCTCCAATTCCAACGTGGTGATATAGCCGTTATTGCTCAATGCGTGCGTCACTTTTGAGATCGTCCACATTTGCTCATCGATCACCTGTTTAAATCCGCTAACCTGTACCGGCGTCTCAGGGAACAGGTCGGCGCGGCCCATTGCCAGCGTGATAGAAAACCCGGCGACGCCTCGCTGTAAGCTGTCCCATTTTGCCTGGGCGTCATGCATGGCTTGCTCCTTGGTCGCGTAGAGGGTAGTCAGGGATAGGACATTCTCATCAGTGCCGACCATATACTCCCCCTTGTGGGCTTCCGGTGTTTTCGTCGGTTTTTTCGCTTTTGGGTGGGTTTCCTGTGGCCCCTGATGCAAAAGTATCTTTTGTGTTCGCTTAACCTTGACCTTTTGAGGTTTCGGTTCTTTGGTATGCAGCCAGCTTGCCGTTACGCCAGTGTAGGCTCCCCGGTCAGCCAGGCTAAAGCTGTGCTGATCCCCATCGCTGCGTTCAATTATCTGTTGAGGGATAGATTTGCCGCTGGCCCTCTTTCCCGTGCCGGCTCGAATAAACAGCAACCATCCGGCTTTCACCGCTGCAATCGCACCGTTTCGTTCAGCCAACCGGGTGATAAATGTCGCATCGGTTTCTTGTGTTTGGTCGATATGGGGGATTTTTATCCCGGCGAAACCGCCGGCCAGTATGGGCGTCAGGTTGTTGCGTTTCGCCACTTGCTCAACAATCGCGCCTAGCGTGGCAGACAGCGACGAGTCCACGCGCGTAAGTGTGACGGTAAACTCAATCCGCCGGGCGCTGCCGGCAGGGGAAAAATCGGTTTTCTTCTGGCTGATACGGGTGACCACAAACACGCCGTAAATGGTGCCGCAGCCCTCAATCAGCGACCATACATGCCCTTGATCGGCCATCGTTTCCAGCATCAACAGCGACAGCTTGCCGCCGGTAATTTCCGGCAGCAGTTCACCTGATAGGGTGATTTTTTCCTCTTCAATGCCTAAGAACTGCAATGCCGGACGCTGACCGACGCGACTGTTGGACGGCCAGCGGTAATCAACGTTGCGCTGCATATTCTGGTACGGTAGGGTTTGCAACTGAAAGACAAATAGCCCTAATGTGAGCATCATATTAAAACTCTCCCTGATAGCTGTAATGACTGAACGCGCGCGATCGCGCCGCCCGTTCCCGGCTTTCAAGTTGGCGCGCTACTTCCTGCGCAATGTCCTGTGCGCTTTGACCGGGCTGCGCCATCATACTGATGGGCGCGTGAATGCTTACGGGTGACGGCGCGGCGCTGACTTGAACCGTCGGCGCTATCGGACGATAGGCGGATATGTTCATGGCGGCGGAGGCCATCGCGGCGGCTGGTTGCGTTGACCGGGCCTTCAACGATCTCCGGGCCATGCTCGCCGACGACGGCAAATTTCCCCAGCGGGATGCGTCCGCCGTTGTCATATTCGCCGCTATACCTGGCCCTGATGGCGTTCGCATCGTTACCCCGCGGCGCCGGAGCGGCGAACCCCTCTACCACGCCGCCGATAAACGCCTTGATAGGCTCCCAGTATTTCCTGATAACCAGCGCACCCCCGACCAGTGCGGCAACAGCCGGCCCTATCGGCGACAGCAAGACGCCCAGCGCGCTGCCAATCAGGGTAATCCCGGTACGTTGGCAGATAGGGTGAATCCGGGCATAAAAAAGCCCACCGCCTCGCTGTCGGTGGGCTTCGCTTTCCCTGGTGTCATTATTTTTATCTGAATTTCAGCATCATAATGACATTGGGCATGATGATTTTATAAACGTTTATACAGATCAATTCCGTGTTATTGATCGGTTGTAGCGATCAATGCATCCGTTCTTATGCTGCCTTTCCCAAAACCTGATAGTGCATAGTGGTTTTATTGCCGACTCCATATCTGTTCACATCCCAAACAAATTCCTGGATGCGAGCAAAGAATTTTAAAGGTATCGTTGGTTTTGGTTTGAAGGAAAAATATCAAAATGCACTAAAATACTTTCTTATATCCCCACGCGACAGGAAATGTTTATGGAACTGAAATTATTTTCTTTCAGCTTAATTGTTTTATTATTAGCTGGATGTGGACATAAAACCGCTTTCCGTGTGGCTTCTGTTACGTTGAGTAATAATCAGCCTTGTATTTCCGTTCAGAAAGAATCTGTCACTAAGGATGGTCGCTCAAAACTGGTTAGTGTCACTATTTACCAAAGAGATAGAGCTGGTGAAATGCGCACGGTTTGGGAACAAAATGATATAAAAAATCCAACTTATGTAACATTACCTCAGCAATGTATCCCAATATCATATAACTTTGAATCGGATAAAGAATATAGTGTCAGTGTAGTAACAGATATTTCTGATGATACAGTGGAGTCCAAGCGTATATGGGTAAGAAATTTTACACTGGAAGAATTGAAATCGCAGGAAGATAAGTAACTGATGTTATGAATTGCCCCGAATTACGGGGCAATGTGTTTTATTGGTTCAGATGTTCTATCAGCAGCTCGTCAACCGTTTTCATATCCGCCTACTAACCCCCAGCAGCGGCCTTGCCTCATACTGCACATCGTCACTATGGCGGTTTGGGCGATCGCGCAGGCCATATAGGGTCAAATCCATTCTGCGGCATACCTTTGCCAGTCACTTTATGATGAATGGTGGTAATATTCTGGTGTCTAAAAGACATCCTCGGCCATACCTCCATCCAGATGACAAAGCGCTATGCACACTTTGCCCCGATCACCTGGATGCGGCCGTAACGTTGAATCCGTATGACCGATTGGGTGAGCCATGAGAAAAGTAATTTCTGATTTGAAGATGGTTATGAAACCCTTAAAAGAGGATGCAGCCAGGTTTATCAGTACTTTTTTGATTGTAGGTGTTGGTTTTACCTTGATTGCATATCTTCGTGGGGGAGAGTCTGCGTTTGAGCGCGTATTCTCTGCGCTGGTTAGTGGTGAGCCTCTATACAAAAGTAACCTTTACGGAGCCTTTGCCGTAGGGTTTTTCTTGGAGCTCACCTTGAGCTTTATCCGTTCATACTTTGGCTGTCGAATAGATTTCGCAGTCAATGTCGCTCATCAACTTCGTGGCCTATTAGAATCTGTATATTTGATTCTCGCTGGTACTTGTATTACTGGTGCCCTTGTTGTTTATAGAAATCCGGCATTAGGAAAGGTTAGCGCTATGCTGGCCTATAGTTTGGTCTTTTTGATTTTTTATGCAGCTTTGTTATGTCTTACCGAGCACGTGAAAAATCTCTTTTCATCACAAAAAATGAATGGCGACAGAACGACAGCTAAGAAAAATAGACAGCAATAACCAGAAACGTGAATGGCATAAAATACAATAACTTGTTGTTTTTACTAGGCTGTGTCCCTTAATTGCATAACTTCTTGTAAAAGAGTCGGATGCAGCCCAGTTTCACCATCGACAGATAATTTCTCGCCGTTTTGTCGTAGCGTGTGGCAATACGCCGGTACTCTTTTAACCGGCCAAAACATCTCTCCACTACGTTGCGGCGACGGTAAACGTCACTGGCGAACCGTGAGCGTCCGTCAGAAGCCATTTTTTCATTAGATTTTCGAGGGATAACTGCTTTTATCCCTTTTCGTTTCAGTTCGTTACGAAGCGCATGCCCTGAGTAAGCTTTGTCAGCCAAAACCGCATAACCACGGCGCTTCATACTGCCGTTCTGACGCTGAACACCAATACCATCCAGCAGGCGTAATGCGAACTGGCTTTCATGAGCCTGTCCGGGACTCAGTACAATGTTTAGCGGGAGACCGCCTGCGTCTGTCGCCAGATGGATTTTGGTGCCAAAACCACCGCGAGAGCGACCCAGCCCATTATCTCCGGTGATATCGGGATGTTTTTTTGAGCACCGGCAGCGCATTTCAGCGCACGGATATTACTGCCATCCAGCGCAGTAGCAGACCAGTCAACAAGGCCATGTGCATCAAGTAATGAAAGTAACTTGTTGAAAATAATGTTAATGACACCAGATTTAGACCACCGATTAAAGCGATTATAAACCGTTTTCCAGGAGCCATATCGCTCAGGTAAATCGCGCCATGGCGCACCAGAACACAACACCCAGAACATACCGTTGATGACTTTACGATGCTCAGCCCATGGGCGTCCGGCTCGTGGGGATGTAGGTTCAGCAGGCAGTAAGGGCTGGATGATGCTCCATGCTTCATCGGGAAGATCGTATCGGGCCATATCTTAAAGTGTTGTGGAAATAAGTAGTTACTATAGCTCAGATGATTAAGGGACACAGCCTACACCTTTACAAGTTTTCAAAACCCCCTCGGCGTACGCGCCGTGTGGGTTCAAGTCCCACCCCGGCACCATCGATTAAAATCAAATTAAAACAAGAAGTTAATCAAAATTGATAGCCGCTTAATAAGCGGTTTTTTTGTTCCTGAAAATCCCTTTCCTAATATGATTTTCACCTCGATGTTAGATATGTATTTATTTTGACTTTTTATTCTGCCCGCCGACAACCGGTACGATCGCTATTTTACGGTCATATCTGACGGTTTGTCTGATTGTCATATGTCCTGAAATAGCCTGCTTCTCTGCCAGGTCCCTTCTAAATCAGAAACCCCTTTCTATGACCTCCGTTAAAAATGGGGGGATTACCGAATAACTCATTCACGATGGTATACTAACGTTGGTTATTAGTTTTTGAGCGATAGATTACAGGGGTATAATCATGAGTATGGATTTATCACATCTGGCCGAAATGACGCCATCTGAGGAAGCAAGGTTCTTTACCATTTTTGATCGACAACTGGAATATGATGACGGTGAAGAGTCCCGCGCCAATCTCCGTAGTGGCGTCGCAATTTATTACGCCGAACGAAATACGCCAGAAGGATGCGTTATCAAGGAGTATCCAGATGGACGTAAGGAACTGGTTAGCTTTATGACCGGCACTGAAAAAGTAGTTGAGGTTAAAGCCTGATGCGTCCCCAGCTGTGGGTTATTGCTGCCCCCAACGGGGCCGGTAAATCAACCTTAGTTAAACGTCATATCATGGGAAAGATGGCGGTTGTTATTCCTGATGATATTGCTCATTAGAAGGGGATAAGCAATCTTTACAGTTTTGCATGATTTTAGCGGCTAACATACTACAATACATAGCTAAAAAATTTTAAACGGAAGGGCTCATGTCAAACAGTGCAATCAGGATAAGAGGATTTCAAAAAGCAGAGGCGAGTCTGGAACTTGAAGGCATGAACCCAAACGGTACTCCTCTGTATGAAGATATTAAAAAGCGTATTATTTCCGGTGAAATATCCTACGAGCAGGGCAAAGCAGAAGTTTTTGAGTACCATTCCCGCCGTGCTAAACAATATCAAGCATGAATGACAAAAAAGGTCCGTATAAATCTGGTAAACCCTTTTATCGTCTAATCAGTCAATATCAGGAACAGATGGGGTCGTAGTCATCTTTCGATGCTACATACAAGATGTTGCAAGACATGGTCTTCATTCCTATATGATTCCCGCAAGTCTTTTACTCTGCCTCTACTTCTGCATATTCTGCTTATGCATCAGATAAAAATCGGCTAATGATGGAAACGCTTTGCTGGTCAAAATCGATGTTCAGGGTCGCGCCAAGCGGCAACGTCAACATAGGATGCGTATGGCAACAGTCGAATCCATCAATAATCGGCATGGATTGATCGCCCAGCACTTCGCGTAAAACATCATAGGGTTGGCGCCCGCTGCCGGCATGATTAAAAAGCTCGTGTTTGCCTAATATGATCGCGCTGACCTTAGCGAAAACACCATTTAGCTTAAGCATGGAAAATGAACGTTCAACGGTGGCGATATTCTTCATACTGTCTTCGATAAAGAGGATGTCGCCGCGACGGATCTCAGGCATCCATTCACTTCCCCAAATTCCCGACAAGGTATTGAGATTCCCGCCGATAACGCGACCTTCAACCTGTCCTGAACCGATAAAGCGGCAGTTATTATCATAGAGTTTTTTGGCGCGTACAGGTTGCTTATCATTCCAGTTCAGGCGCTCGTCAGTCCAGCTTTTTGGCAAGGTATAGCGATAGTTGCCGCTCCAGGGGCGTATCAATAGGTCAAAAAACGATTGATAAGTTAAATCAACAAGCGGAGGAAATTCGCCGAAAGAAGCCACCAATGCCGGGCCATAAAAGGTTATCAAACCTGTTTTAGCATAGATACCGGCCAGCAGCGCGGTGGTATCTGAATACCCGATGATGATTTTGGGATCGGCGATCAGCGCATCGTAATCCAAAAACGGCAGCAGAGAGTTACTATTACTGCCGCCAATGGTGGACATCACGCAACGAACCTGTGGATCGCGAAGCAGCGCATTGAACTCATCGGCACGCTCTGCTATTGAACCGGAACGATAATAGTCGGACTTTCCAGTCAAGCTACCGGCTTTAAGCCTAAAGCCTTTTGCTTGCAGATAGCGTCTTCCCCGATTAAAGCGGATGGGGGCTTCCACCGTGGCCGGTGAGGATGAGGAAAAGAAACCGATCGTATCGCCGATTTTTAATCGATTGGCTAATCGCCGAGCGCTTGATCCCAACATCTTAGCTCCTTGTTTTCTCTACTGAAGAGACCAACGGGATTAAATAAGAAGCAGAATATATCAATTGCGAGGCATACCGTCTAACTGGCGCGATTCGATCAATCACCGCCTGTCAGAGAATGAAACATACTATGCAGGGGAGGGGCGTCACTTGCGATAACAAGTGACAGGTTCTTGTATCCGGTTAATTTTTATGATTATTTTATTTTCCGGCACAAGAATTTATCTTTTATCACCCCATCAAAAAAGCGGCCTTTAGAGACAACCGCGGCAGAAATAAATTTCCCATGGGTACGAACAGGAACACCAATGTACTGATAAATATCTTTGTTAATAAATTCTATTTCAAGAATGCGTTTTTCCGGATCGTATCCAATCGAACGAATCCTTGATGATGACACCAATTGCCGCTGCAATGACTGTCCCTCCTTTGTATGGAACGTTAGGTGAAACTATAAAGGATTTTAAGCGCGTCGTGTTGTCAATGATCAGGCTTATTTGTTGAATAACCATCAGAGTTTCGTTTTGCTATCGATTTGAATAAGGGAAATTCCAATGCGTTGGCGAGCGATATGCGGGCGATATCGCCCGCATGCGTGTCGGTTAAAAGGTTTCCCAATTGGTGTTATCGGTACTGGTTTTTTTGGACGCGGTTGAGGTTGAGGTCAGCGTCGGCATTGGCTTTATGGTTTTTTTCCCTCCCGGTTTTTCTACCGAGTCGGAAAGTTTGAAAATAGAGACGATTTCAGTCAAACGGCGCGCCTGCTCTTCAAGAGACGCGGATGCGGCGGTCGATTCTTCAACCAGCGCGGCGTTTTGCTGAGTAACGCTATCCATTTCGACAACGGCCTGACCAACCTGACTGATCCCTTTGCTCTGTTCATTCGACGCGGATGCGATTTCACCCATGATATCGGTGACGTTGGTTACGGCTTTCACAATGTTTTCCATGGCGTCGCCGGCAAGCGTTACCTGGTCAGAACCGGTTTTGACGTTATTAACCGATTCATCGATTAGCCCTTCAATCTCTTTTGCTGCCTGCGCACTACGCTGAGCCAGACTACGAACTTCACTGGCAACCACGGCAAATCCGCGCCCCTGTTCTCCGGCGCGCGCCGCCTCGACGGCCGCGTTCAGCGCGAGAATGTTGGTTTGAAAAGCAATGCTATTGATAACATTGATGATATCGGCGATTTTCTGCGAGCTGTTGGTGATTTCTCCCATTGTCTTGATGACATCATTGACAATATCTCCGCCATTGTTCGCCAGTTTCGACGCATTCTGCGCCAAAACGCTGGCCTGACTGGCGTTATCCGCATTCTGTTTAACGACGGCGCTGAGTTGCTCCATGCTGGCCGCGGTCTGTTCCAATGCCGATGCCTGTTCTTCCGTACGGGAAGATAAGTCCGTGTTGCCGGAGGCGATTTCACCTGAACCACGATAGATGGCGCCTGCGCTGTCGCGGATATCCGATACCGTCGTCACCCAGTTGTTCTGCATTTGCTGGAGAAAAGGAATCAACCGTCCGACGCAGTTGTTGCCCATATCAATAATATGGGTATGTAAATGACCAACCGAAAGAACCTGGAGATGTTGTTTAATTATTTCAAGTGGTTTGACCACGAAAATGGCCAGATAGCGATCGGTGAGCAGTACGATAGCCAGACCAATAACCAGCGCGACAATCAGGATCTTCTGGCACCAGCTAACCCAGGCATCAATCCGGTGTTGCGCATCGCTTTTCAAGCCATCGATAACGACGTTGTATTTATCAATCGCGTTGGTGAAATTTTGGCGCAGAGGACGATAGGTCTGGGTGGCATAACTCACGAAGTCGTCAATACGGTCGGCTTTGACGGCTTCATAAAGCGGCAGTACGCCGTTGCTGTATAATTGATATGAGCTGTTATATATATCGTCAATGGTGGCGGGAGCGATATTGGCATGATCGGTCGTTTTGAACTCATTCAGACCGTTCCTGATTTGTTCTAACTCACTGCTCACTAATTGAAGTTCCGTATCCGCTTCAGCCGCATTGTTGTTCTGTTTTGCGCGTACGGCTCGCTCAAGCGCGCTGATAATACGGTAATACTGCCCGTTAGCGCCATTAATGATATCGCCGTTATTTTGCTGCACGTTGGTTAATTTCAGTTCAGACGTTAACTGACTCAGTGAATACAATGCAAACGCTGAAACTCCCCCCCAAAGTAGAGAAAAGAGTATAAGGATCAGAATCATCATGGTTCTGATTTTGATGTCGCGTATCAAGTGCATAGTTTAAATCCTGGTGGTAAATGATAAAACGATAATCCTAATGAAGACAGGATCGCTATTCGCGTGTCCCTTCGGGGGTCAGCCTGTCTGTAACCCAGCAGGCTGATCAATTGTCCATGGCGGTATATCTCTTGCGTTTTTGTTATCGGCAGGTAAATGGCTAATTCCATCAGCATTTACAATTATTTATTCTGATTAATGTTAATTTTTGTTACCGATGAGAATGACAGCCGAGACAGCGATACCGGGGAAGCAACGAATGGTCTAATCCGTCGCTAAATCAGGGTATCGCCGGGGGATAATTATCGATAGGGGAGAACAGGAAGATGAATGACTACTCCTGTGAGAGCGCTATGCGGTTCCTGCCATTGGCTTTTGCCTGATAAAGCGCGACATCGGCCGCATTTATCAAATATTCATAATCAGGATGCCCGTTGTACTCCGCAATGCCCGCACTAATGGTTATCGTGACTACCTCATTGTTTTGCAATCGGATTTTGTGGTTTTGAATTTTTTCTCTAAGCCGCTCGATAAAGGTATAGGCCGCATCTTTCGACGTTTCAATGAGGACGAACATAAACTCTTCTCCACCATAGCGAAATATGTAATCACTGCTTCTGGTGTTTTCATAAAAAAGTTCCGCCGTTTTCTTCAACACCGTATCGCCGACCGTATGACCGTAGGTATCGTTAATGGCTTTAAAATGGTCAATGTCGATCATCGCGATAGTGAGAGGGGCGCTTTTACGCATGGCCAACGAGGTTTCATGCCGCAAGATGGTCGGCAGAAAACGGCGATTCAGTAATAGTGTTAATGTATCCTTGCCGCTTTCCAACTTTTGTACTTCATCAAATAAAGATCCGATAAAAACGCGGATTTTATGGATCCTGTTTCTCACCGACTTAAGTAATGGCGCGTAGGCATCCTGCGTCAGAGGAATATTGTTATTAAAATGTCCGATATCTTCATCAACGGCGTTTATCATATCGCTGATCGCCTGCGCATCCGGTGTATTGCCGAAGTAAGGCTTCCCTTTGTGGTAAAACCATAAGCCGAAATCTGAATCCGTCAAGGATTGAACGGTTATCAGCGGCGCGCCGGTGGCGATATTAAAAATAAATGTGTTCTCCCAGTTTAACAGCGCCGCGTTTTGACGCTCCCGTTCTATATCGGCGTTATTCAGAAGTGATAACAGGCGGTATGATTCTTCTCTTTTTGCCGCGCTGGCGTGTGAATGCGAATAGGTGGCGCTCATTATCTCCGTTGCGATATCTATGGATATGGATGCAAAGCGCAGCGTTTCGAAACAGATGGACTTGTCGCTCGTCATCTGTGAAACATATTCATAGAGTTTCCATTTTAAGCGCCGGGCGCCGCGGCCGACCAATTCAATCGGAATACCGATGCGGGCATGAATCAGGCCGATTTTTTTCTGGTAGGCGATCAATTCATCCAAATTTTCGCCTGTGTTGGACAAAATCACTGCGATCCATTGCTGCATTGAGGAGAAAAGCCGGCTATGCACCTGCTGACTTGAGAGAAAAAGCGCCGCTTCCGGATCCTTTAGCATATGCGAGTAAAACTCACCCGCCAGCATGGAGGACTTTTCCCTGGCTAGGGTATGCAACAGATTAAATGCATCTGGCGAGGTTATCGATATCAGTTTTTTCCATTCGGCTAGGGTGACGTGATTATCGTCTGTTTCTTCATTTGCTATTTGTCGATTAGAATTCAATAGTTCGTCCAACTTTCAACCTCTTCTACGGCTAGGAGGAGTGTACCAGATGAAGCTGATTAGTTTAGCCTGAGTGGTTGGCTTATGAAGAGGTATTTCTGCAAAAGCATGAGGGGTGGTAATTAAAGCAACGGTATATCATTTTCTTTATCGTCGGGTTTTCATCGATGGGGAAAATGTCTTTTCCACTGGGTATTTTGAGAAAGAGCTATGAAAGTTAATGATGTAGTTACGGTCAAGACCGACGGCAGAGCGCGCAGGGAAGGCGTTATTCTGGCTGTTGAAGCGTTTCAGGAAGGGACCATGTACTTGGTCTCGCTGGAAGATTATCCCGACGGCGTGTGGTTTTTCAATGAAGTTGAAAGCAAAGACGGGACGTTTGTCGAGCTTAAGCATCCGTCAGGCGAGTAATTTACGGCCGGTATTGTCCGACTAACGGTCAATACCGGCTGCGAGGAGGACGCCGGGTTAGCCGACGCTGCCGTTTTCGCTGCTCGACCCGACGGGTTAATTACCGCTACGGATCGTGATAACCGCGTCATTTGCTGACAACCGCGCAAAGCCGCCCAGAATAATGACAAATAAAGAAACGAACGATAAATGACTTGGCATACCAGGTTTGCCTTACAGTTCATATATTGCCGCTTTTATCTCCATTCGCTCATAGCCAGAACATGTAATTATATTTATCCTACGGCTGCGGTTCGTGCTGAGATTGTGTATTTAACTGTCGGCGCCGCTTCAGTTTTTCTAAATATTCCATCTGAATATCATCGCCGCATTGCAGTAAATCTGAACCCTGGCTTCTTGCGTTCTCCGTTATGCCGCCTATCCCTTTAACCAGGGAGGGCGTCGCGGGTTATGAATCGCAAAAGGCGGATAACTATTTGATGATAAAATGGAAAGATAGAGTGTTATTACTCAATGCCGGATAGGCGCGGCCGGTTATGCTGACGATGCGATGTTATTCATCGTTTTTCTGAATTCAATCATCGGGTATTCCTGCATCAGGATGATGATTTGATTTATCGGTAATTTACCTGACAGATGTCTTGCAGCCTATGGGTAATGAATCCATTGATGTCGCCTGTCGGCATGATGTTTTAAAATAAAGGGTTTCCCCATTATTTATGGTGTGTATGGAAAAGCATTATCGTTATAGGAATTTATTAAATGACGTTATTTTTGTTGCAACAGTTTTATTCCAAAAGTTAACAATGTTGAGCGAGGATGCTTTATAAAGGTTAATTAGTCTTATTTAGCGCTTTTTTATTAATTGATCCGCGAGATTGCGCCATTATGCGAAACTTGCCGAGCCACTTTCGATAATACATCTTACCTTATCAATTCGCCTGGCGGAGGTCGGTTCATGGATGGCGTCAATCGGCAAGGATTTACATTTTATGACAAAAAAATGCTGGTGTTAAATTAGCGCGCCCATAAATGTTAGTTTTATGTAAATAAAGTAATTATTAATATTAATATAAAACTCGTATAACTTTTCTTTTTTCATTTTTTTATTTAATTATCAATTGTATATAAAAATTCTAGTGATTTTTTGAATGTTTTTTATATCGTTTTGTAACATGTAATAGGATTTTAGCGCATTAAAAATGCAGGATTAAAAGCGATTGTGGGCGGAAAAGTTGCTCATGATGCTTTCAATTTTGTGATCCGTATCACATAATCATCAAAATCACTCGTCGGCCGCGTTGTATGTGCTAAGGATTAGGCGGTACAGTTGCATTGATTTAGGATTAATCCTATGCTGTGGCTTTACAGATGTAAGCTTGAACGATTTTAATGTACAAGATGGCGAATGGAGTCGACGCATAATGGATAAAGTTGACAGATGTGCATACGGTCTAAATAAATATAAGAAGAGATAACCAGCATTTGGCTGGTGCTTTTATGCCATCCATGGAGAGTGATTTTTGAACTGGGCGATATGCTCTATCACCTAACTTATGTGTTAAACGTAGCCTGTTGGGATGGGAATTATGGGTACCTCTGAATTACTCAAACACATTTACGACATTAATCTGTCTTATTTGTTACTGGCACAGCGTTTAATTAACGACGAAAAGGCTTCGGCTATGTTTCGTTTAGGCATTGATGAAGAGATGGCCGATATGCTGATGAATCTCACTTTGCCGCAAATGGTTAAATTAGCTGAAACCAATCAACTGATATGTCATTTCCGTTTTAATGATCACAATACCATCAAACTCTTGACTCAGGAATCGCGTGTGGACGATCTGCAACAGATACATACGGGGATTCTGCTGTCGAGCCATTTATTACAACAGTTGACTTCGAAAGAAGAAAATCTGCCTAAGAAAAGGGCATTGTAATGGCGGAAAAAAGTATTGTTCAGGAAGCGAAAGATATCCAGTTAGCAATGGAGCTCATTTCTCTGGGTGCTCGTTTGCAGATGTTGGAAAGTGAAACACAGTTAAGCCGCGGCCGCTTAATCAAGTTATACAAAGAACTTAGGGGAAATCCGCCGCCAAAAGGCATGCTGCCTTTTTCAACGGATTGGTTTATGACCTGGGAACAGAATATTCACTCATCGATGTTCTACAACGCCTATAGTTTTTTGTTAAAAAGCGGTCAGTGCTGCGGCGTCGAGGCGGTAATTCGCGCCTATCGTCTCTATCTGGAGCAATGTCCGCCGCAAAATGATACGCCATTGCTGGCGTTAACCCGCGCATGGACGTTAGTGCGTTTTGTCGACAGCGGTATGTTGCAACTCTCTGCGTGCAGCTGCTGTAACGGTATGTTTATCACTCACGCGCATCAACCCAAAAACAGTTTTGCCTGTAGCCTGTGCCAACCCCCTTCCAGAGCGGTAAAAAGACGTAAACTTTCACAAAACCTTGCCGATATTATACCTCAACTGCTGGATGAACAGGTAAAACACGCAGTCTGAGCCTGGTAGCGATTTGTGAATCTATCACTGTTTGTTATTGAGGGCAGTGATAGATATCTTCTCAAGTAATTCCTGCCGTCGCGCTGCGTTTTATCTCTCTCCAGCCCACCTTTTGTTTATAAGGATCTCTTGTGCTGGTTATATTGGGTTATATCGTAATTATGGGGTCGGTACTTGGCGGTTATCTCATGGTCGGTGGGGCCCTGGGCGCGCTTTATCAACCTTCTGAACTATTGATCATCGGTGGGGCCGCCGTTGGCGCCTTTATCGTTGGTAACAATGGTAAAGCGATAAAAGCCACGTTGCGCGCGTTACCGCTTTTAATGAAAAAATCTAAATACAACAAAGGGTTGTATATGGATTTGATGGCGGTTCTTTTTCGACTGATGGCCAAGTCGCGTCAACAGGGCATGCTTTCGCTGGAGTTTGACATCGATAACCCCAATGAGAGCGAAATCTTCTCCAGCTATCCCAACATTTTGTCTGATAGCAACCTTATCGAATTCATCACCGACTATCTCCGTCTGATGGTGAGCGGCAACATGAACGCGTTTGAAATTGAAACGCTGATGGATGAGGAAATCGAGACCGTCGAACACGAAAGCGAAGTGCCGGCAACCAGCCTGACCATGATGGGAGACGGCTTGCCCGCGTTTGGTATCGTGGCGGCGGTAATGGGAGTGGTGCATTCTCTGGCCTATGTTGACCGCCCGGCGGCGGAACTGGGGATGATGATCGCGCATGCGATGGTTGGGACCTTCCTGGGGATCCTGCTGGCCTACGGCTTCGTTTCTCCGCTTGCCGCGCTGTTACGGCAGAAAAATGCCGAGAAGATCAAAATATTGCAGTGCATCAAGGTGACGCTGCTTTCCAGCCTGAATGGCTATGCGCCGCAGATCGCCGTCGAATTTGGCCGCAAAACCCTCTATTCGACGGAGCGTCCTTCGTTCACCGAACTGGAAGAGCACATCCGCCGCGTGAAAGCGCCGGCTCAGCAGAAAACGTCGGAAAGTGACGCATGAAACACCAACACCCCATTATTCGCAAAAAGCGTAAATCCGGGCATGCCGGCCATCACGGCGGCTCCTGGAAAATCGCCTATGCCGATTTTATGACGGCCATGATGGCGCTGTTTTTGGTGATGTGGTTGATTGCGATTTCCACGCCGATGCAGCTTGCGCAGATCGCGGAATACTTTCGCACGCCATTAAAAATAGCCTTGACCGGCGGCACCAAGGCCAGCGAAAGCGAAAGTCCCATTCCCGGCGGCGGGGATGATGCGACCCAGCAGCAGGGCGAAGTGAAAAAAAATATAAAAATAGACTCGCCGGAACGTCGGTTGGATGAAATCAGGCTGAATCGTCTGCGCGAGCGGTTGGATCAGCTTATTGAATCCGATCCGCGCTTGCGGGCCTTGCGTCCCCATTTGCTGATTGAAATGGTGGATGAAGGGCTGCGTATCCAGATTATTGATAGCCAAAACCGCCCGATGTTCAAAACAGGCAGCTCGCAGGTCGAGCCTTATATGCGGGATATTTTGCGCGCCATTGCCCCCATTTTGAATGATATTCCCAACAAACTGAGTATTTCCGGGCATACCGATGACGTTCCCTACGCTATGGGCGAGCGCGGCTACAGCAACTGGGAATTGTCCGCCGATCGCGCCAATGCGTCACGCCGGGAGTTGATCATCGGCGGGTTGTCCGAGGGGAAAGTTCTGCGGGTGGTCGGCATGGCGTCAACCATGAGCCTGAAGCAGGCCGCTACCAGCACGGATGAGATAAATCGCCGTATCAGTCTGTTAGTGCTGACCAGAGAGGCGCAGAGAAATATCGAGCATGAGAATGCCGAACAAGCGACGAAAGATTTGGGATCGCCGGAAGATTTACGCAATATGGGGCTGGAAAATCCTAAACCTACCGCTTCATCTGCCGACAATAATAGTGATGTGGATAAAAGGGATGAAATTTCACCACAACCCGTAAATGGAGTTCCTGCTCCAGAGCGTCAACAGCCGACTACTGAGTTGCCTGCTGCGCCAGACAGTCAGGCGACGCCTTCTCAATAAGCCGCGATTCACAAGAGGTGACCACGTGAGCATGGACATGAGCGCTTTCTATCAAACATTTTTTGATGAAGCCGATGAATTACTGGCGGATATGGAACAGCATCTGCTGTTGCTCGATCCGCAAGATCCTGATACGGAACAAATGAATGCCATTTTTCGGGCGGCTCACTCGATAAAGGGGGGCGCCGGGACATTCGGCTTTACCGTTTTACAGGAAACCACGCATCTTTTAGAAAACCTACTCGATGGTGCCAGACGCGGTGAAATGCGTCTTAGCACCGACATTATCAACCTGTTTTTGGAAACTAAAGACATTATGCAGGAACAGTTGGACGCCTATAAAACCGCGCAGGAGCCCAATGCCGAGAGCTTTGAGTATATCTGTCAGGCTCTGCGCCAACTGGCATTAGAGTCTCAGGCGGAAAGCGCCGCGCCGCAGACGCCGACCGCGCCGGCCGCTGAGAATAATCCAGCCGCGCCTGCGTCAGTCGGGCAGGGCGAGATGCGAATTTCCCTGACTGGTCTTAAGCCGCAGGAAATTCCGCAAATGCTGGAAGAACTCGGCAACCTGGGTACCGTGAAGGATCCGCACCAGACGGATAACAGCCTGGAAGTCACGTTGGCGACATCGGACAGTGAAGATGATATCAGCGCGGTTTTGTGTTTCGTGCTGGAGCCTGAGCAAATCAACTTTCACGCGGTGACGGCCACGGCCGGTCAACAGGAAACCGCGCCAGCGCAAGACGAAGCGAAACCAGCTGTAGAAGCGCCAGCGGCACCAGCAGCACCGGCTCCCGCCGCCGCCGCCAAGCCGCAGCACGTCCCCAGCGCCGCGAAACATAAAACCGGCGACACCAGTATTCGCGTAGCGGTGGAGAAGGTTGATCAGTTGATAAACCTGGTCGGCGAATTGGTCATTACCCAGTCCATGCTGGCCCAGCGTTCCAGCGAACTTGACCCCGTCGCACATGGCGACTTGCTCAATAGCATGGGGCAATTGGAGCGTAATGCCCGTGATTTGCAAGAGTCGGTGATGTCCATCCGTATGATGCCGATGGAGTACGTGTTCAGTCGCTTCCCGCGTCTGGTTCGCGATTTGGCGGCCAAGCTAGACAAACAGGTGGAACTGACATTGCTCGGCAGCTCTACCGAGTTGGATAAGAGCCTGATTGAACGAATTATTGACCCGCTTACCCATCTGGTGCGCAACAGTCTTGATCACGGTATCGAATCACCGGAGAAACGCGTCGCGGCGGGTAAATCGGAAGTCGGCAATCTGACGCTGTCCGCCGAACATCAGGGCGGCAATATCTGCATTGAAGTCGTCGATGACGGCGCCGGTCTTAACCGTGAAAAGATTTTGGCGAAAGCGCTTTCGCAAGGACTGGCGGTCAGCGACAGCATGTCCGATGAGGAAGTCGGCATGTTGATCTTCGCCCCCGGCTTCTCTACCGCGGAGAAAGTGACCGACGTTTCCGGGCGGGGCGTTGGCATGGATGTGGTGAAACGTAACATTCAGGAAATGGGCGGCCATGTTGAAATCCATTTCCAGGCGGGGAAAGGCACCACGATCCGCATTTTGTTGCCGTTAACCCTGGCGATCCTCGACGGCATGTCGGTGAAGGTTAATAACGATGTCTTTATCCTGCCGCTTAACGCGGTGATGGAGTCGCTACAGCCGCAGGCCGAGGACTTATACCCGCTGGCCGGCGGAGAACGCGTGTTGCAAGTGCGCGGCGAGTACTTGCCGCTGGTTGAGCTGTTCCATATCTTTGATGTGGATGGCGCGAAAACCGATCCGACCCAGGGCATTGTGGTGATATTGCAAAGCGCAGGGCGTCGTTATGCGCTGTTGGTGGATCAGTTAATCGGCCAGCATCAGGTTGTCGTCAAGAACCTGGAAAGTAATTATCGCAAGGTGCCGGGCGTTTCCGCCGCGACTATTTTGGGTGACGGCAGTGTCGCGCTGATTGTGGATGTTTCGGCGTTACAGGCGCTTAATCGTGAAAAACGCGTGGTTGAAACCGCTGCTTAACAATAAATAGAAGGTTGATGAAAGGTGGAAAACATGACTGGACTTGCAAACGTCACGAAATTAGCGGGTGAAACGGTGGGACAGGAATTCCTGATTTTTACTCTGGGTGACGAAGAGTACGGCGTTGATATCTTAAAGGTACAGGAAATCCGCGGTTATGATCAGGTAACCCGCATCGCCAATACGCCCGCCTTTATTAAAGGCGTGACCAATCTGCGTGGCGTGATTGTTCCTATTGTCGATTTGCGTATTAAATTTGCCCAGCAGGAAGTGGATTACGACGACAACACCGTGGTTATCGTTTTGAATCTCGGGCAGCGCGTGGTCGGCATCGTTGTCGATGGCGTATCCGATGTGCTTTCTTTAACCGCCGATCAGATTCGCCCGGCGCCGGAATTTGCCGTCACGCTGTCAACCGAGTACCTGACGGGATTAGGTTCATTGGGCGAAAGAATGCTGATCCTGGTCGATATAGAAAAACTGCTCAGCAGTGAAGAAATGGCGCTGGTCGACAGCGTGACGAAAATCTGAGTGCATTGTTGATCCGCGGGGCCATCTGCCGGCCCCGCGCTTTTCCCTTCGTATTTCTCCCGCCATTCGAAAAATCATAAAGATTTTCGTCGTCATGCCGATACTAGCGACAGGTGATCTGCTCAAGGGAAATGAATATGTTCAATCGCATGAAAGTTGTTACAAGTTTGATCCTGATATTGGTGTTATTTGGCGCGCTTCAGCTGGTTTCGGCTGGTTTGTTTTTTGGCTCGCTAAAAAATGATAAAGATATTTTCAGTTCAACGCAGGTTATCAATCAGAAGAAAGCAGACTTAGATGCCGCGTGGTCATACTTGCTACAAACGCGAAATACATTAAACCGGGCGGGCATTCGCGTTGCCCTGGATAAGGAAGGGCAAGGCGTGGGCGCCGCGTTTGATGAACTGCTCGCCCTGGCCAAAACGCAGTTGGACTCGGCCGGTACGCATTTTAGCAACTATGAAAAAACGGCGCTGGTCGAGCAACAGGATCCGGCGGTCGCCCGCGCGGTGAAAGAGAACTATGCGGCGCTGCATCAGGCTCTGTCTGAACTGGTCCAGTTTCTGGCCAACGATGAGTTCGCAAAATTCGTCGAACAGCCCACCCAGGGATTTCAGGATAACTTTGAAAAGGCCTATTACGCCTATCAGGCGGATAGTGAGAGGTTGCATCAGTCGGGGATCGCCGAAAACGACTCGGCTTATGATTCTGCGCTTTGGGTATTAGGCGCCATCGTTATTTTGGTTCTCGCCCTGGTGCTGATTGCCTGGTTCGGCGTTCAAAAATTAATCACCCGGCCGCTCCATACCCTTGTCGAGCATATCCGCCATCTGGCCCGGGGCGATCTGACGAAGGCGATCGATTTTCACAGCAAAAATGAAATGGGGATATTGGCGGACAGTATCCGGAATATGCAAAGCGAGTTTATTACCACGGTAGGCGCGGTGCGTCAGGGCGCGGATGCCATTTATAGCGGCGCCGGCGAAATCAGCGCGGGCAATCACAATCTTTCCTCGCGCACCGAGCAGCAGGCAGCCTCTCTGGAGGAAACGGCGGCCAGTATGGAGCAACTGACTTCCACCGTGAAACAGAACGCCGAGAATGCCCGTCAGGCCAGCCAATTGGCGTTAAGCGCGTCGGAAACCGCGCAGCGGGGCGGCAAGGTCGTCGATAACGTGGTCAAAACGATGCACAACATTGCCGGCAGCTCGCAAAAAATTGCCGATATCACCAGCGTGATCGACGGCATTGCTTTCCAGACCAACATTCTGGCATTGAACGCGGCCGTTGAAGCGGCGCGGGCCGGGGAGCAGGGGCGCGGTTTTGCGGTGGTGGCCGGCGAAGTGCGTAATCTGGCGCAGCGCAGCGCCCAGGCGGCAAAAGAAATTAAAGGTTTGATTGAAGATTCTGTAAATCGTGTCGATGAAGGATCTGTGCTGGTTGAAAGCGCGGGTGAAACGATGGAGGAAATCGTCAGCGCGGTAACCCGCGTAACGGACATCATGGGTGAGATTGCCTCCGCTTCCGATGAGCAAAGTAAAGGTATCGATCAGGTCAGCCAGGCGATCACCGAGATGGACAGCGTGACGCAGCAAAATGCGTCGTTAGTCGAAGAGTCCGCTTCCGCCGCCGTGGCGCTGGAAGAGCAGGTGAAGCTGCTTAATGAGGCTGTCGCGGCATTTCGTATTGCCGATACCGATACCGGTGGCAATGTTTCCCCAACCGCACAGGCGGAAAGCCGGCAGAAACCGGCTTTGTTGGCGGTCGCCGGGAATACGGATAAAAAGCCGAAAGGAAGTCCGTCGGCGGAGAATTGGGAAACGTTCTGATAAAGAGCGTCGCCACGGGATAAGGCGAGAATGCCTGCCGATATGCGCGTCAGTCGCATGGCGAGTTTGTCGGCCGGCGCTTCAGGGCGCGCGTTCATGGGCAATCGAGTAAATCGTGCAGGCTGTTACTGAGATGGGTAGCGCCACAATACAGCGTTAGTAGAACAAGTATCGCGTTCGCTCGCGGAGCGGGTCGCGTTACTGACCATACAGAGTCAGTTTTGATCTTGTCTCGCCACAAGATGACTATCTGATAAATGATAACAAAGACAAACCTGCTACAGCTGTAAGGGAAGTTCAGATTGGAAAAGACCATAGCAAACATAGATATTCGGGCGGTCTAACATGAAGAGTATACCATCGCCAAATCGCCCGGAGCCTGCATCTATCTTGACGCAGATGGTAGACCGGTTGCCGTTGTCGGACGTCCATTTCCGTCGCATCAGCCAGTTAATTTATCAGCGTGCCGGTATCGTGTTGGCCGACCACAAAAGAGAAATGGTTTACAACCGTTTGGTGAGGCGTTTGCGTTTGCTTGGGATCAATGATTTCGGTCAGTACCTGGCATTGTTGGAATCCGATCCCAACAGCGCCGAATGGCAGGCTTTCATTAATGCGCTAACGACCAACCTGACGGCATTTTTCCGTGAAGCGCATCATTTCCCGATATTGGCCGAACATGCCCGTCAGCGGCCCAATGGCTACAGCATCTGGAGTACCGCGGCGTCGACGGGGGAGGAACCCTATTCTCTGGCGATGACGCTGGCCGAAGTATTTGGTCATCGTGCCAACAGCAGTTGTCAGGTCGTCGCCAGCGATATCGACACGCAGGTATTGGAAAAAGCCTCGGCCGGTATCTACCGGCAGGAAGAACTGCGTTCGCTTTCTCCGCAGCAACTACAGCGTTTCTTTTTGCGGGGGACCGGCCCACACAGCGGATTGGTGCGGGTGCGGCCGGAACTGGCGTCGATGGTGCATTTTCAGCAACTGAATTTGTTGGCGCCGGAGTGGCCGGTTCCTGCGCCGTTTGATGCTATTTTTTGCCGTAACATAATGATTTATTTTGATAAAGAAACGCAGGAACGTATTTTGCGTCGCTTTGTCCCGTTACTTAAGCCAGGCGGATTGCTATTTGCCGGTCATTCAGAGAATTTCAGCCAGATTAGTCGAGAGTTCTATTTGCGCGGGCAGACTGTCTATGGACTGGCTAAGGAAAGATAATGAATAAAATTAAAGTATTATGCGTTGATGACTCTGCCCTTATGCGCCAGATCATGACCGAAATCATTAACAGCCACCCCGATATGGAGGTGGTCGCGACGGCGCCCGATCCGCTGGTCGCCCGCGACCTGATTAAAAAATTTAATCCGCAGGTATTAACGCTGGATGTCGAAATGCCGCGTATGGACGGATTGGATTTTCTCGAAAAGTTAATGCGTTTGCGTCCGATGCCGGTGGTGATGGTGTCGTCTCTGACCGGTAAAGGATCTGAAATCACCTTACGCGCCCTGGAATTGGGGGCGATCGATTTTGTCACCAAACCGCAGTTGGGCATTCGCGAAGGCATGCTGGCATACAGCGAATTGATCGCTGAAAAAATTCGCATGGCCGCCAAGGCGCGCCTGCCGCAGCGCAGACAGTCCAATGAGCCGATGGCGATTATTCAACATACGCCATTGCTCAGTAGTGAAAAGCTCATTGCGATAGGGGCATCGACCGGGGGAACCGAGGCGATACGTCACGTATTGCAGCCTTTGCCGCCGACCAGCCCGGCGTTGCTGATTACCCAGCATATGCCGCCCGGATTTACCAAATCTTTCGCCGAACGGCTGAATAAATTATGTCAGATCACCGTAAAGGAAGCCGAGGATGGCGAGCGCGTTTTGCCCGGTCATGCCTATATTGCGCCGGGAGCGCGGCATCTTGAACTGGCGCGCAGCGGCGCTAATTACCAGGTGCGCTTAAATGACGGCCCGCCGGTTAACCGTCACCGTCCATCGGTTGATGTATTGTTTCGTTCGGTTGCGCAGTATGCCGGGCGAAATGCCGTAGGGGTCATCCTTACGGGAATGGGAAACGACGGAGCTGCCGGTTTGTTGGAACTTCATCAGGCCGGTGCCTACACCCTGGCACAAAACGAAGCAAGTTGCGTGGTATTCGGTATGCCGCGTGAAGCTATCGCTATGGGGGGCGTCGACGAAGTGGTGGATTTGCACCAGGTTAGCCAGCGGATGTTGGCTCAAATCTCTGCCGGACAGGCATTACGTATATAAGCAGCTCCCGGTGAGCAATAAATATTTTAGGAGTAGGTATGGCCGATAAAGAACTCAGGTTTTTAGTAGTGGATGATTTTTCGACAATGCGCCGAATTGTTCGCAACCTACTAAAGGAGCTGGGCTTTAATAATGTGGAAGAGGCGGAAGATGGCGCCGATGCACTGAACAAATTGCGCGCCGGTGCTTTCGATTTCGTTATTTCCGACTGGAATATGCCCAATATGGATGGTTTGGAGTTGCTGCAAACCATTCGCGCCGACGCGGCGCTTTCAAAACTTCCGGTGCTGATGGTCACGGCGGAAGCGAAGAAAGAAAACATTATCGCCGCCGCACAGGCGGGTGCCAGCGGTTATGTCGTTAAACCATTTACTGCGGCTACCCTGGAAGAGAAGCTGGGTAAGATATTTGAAAAACTGGGTATGTAAGGGGATCTTATGAAGCCACATCCAATGCCGCCCGTAAACGATACTGCCTCCGCTACCGAGATTATTTCCCGTATCGGCCAATTGACCCGTATGCTGCGCGACAGCCTGCGGGAACTGGGTCTGGACAACGCGATAGCCGAAGCGGCGGAAGCGATTCCGGATGCGCGCGATCGCCTTGATTACGTCGTCCAAATGACGGCTCAGGCGGCGGAACGGGCGTTAAGCAGCGTCGAAGCCGCGCAACCGCGTCAGAACCAGCTAGAGGCCGAAGCCAAATCCCTGAAGTCGCGCTGGGATGAGTGGTTTGAAAATCCCATTGAGCTGGCTGACGCGCGCGAACTGGTGACCGACACCCGCAAATACCTGGAAGAGGTGCCGGAACATACTTCATTCACCAATGCGCAACTGCTGGAAATCATGATGGCGCAGGATTTCCAGGATCTGACCGGTCAGGTTATCAAACGCATGATGGCTGTTATTCAGGAAATAGAGAAACAGCTGCTGATGGTGCTGTTGGAAAATATACCTGAAAAATCGGCGGAGCCGAAACGCGCCAATGATGGTTTGTTAAATGGTCCCCAGGTGGATAAAAGCGCGGCGGGGGTTGTTTCCAGCCAGGATCAGGTTGACGACCTGTTGGACAGTTTGGGGTTCTAGTTTTGTCGAACAAAACCGGCGTGTGCGGCGGCGATACCGCGCACACGTCGGTACGAGATTCACTCCCTGTCATTTCCGGCTATGCCTATGGTCGCTTTATCGGGCCGTACTCAGCCGAACCCTGTTTCTCTTGCGCGCCTCCGGCGACTATCCAGCAAAGAAACATAGGTTTTCCCCGTTGTTCCAGCCATAAAGTTTTTTCATATTTGTCATGCTAAGCAGCAAAATCCTCTCCTAAGTAGTCATAACAGGAAGCGGCATTGGCTGAAGATAGCGATCTGGAAAAAACAGAATCCCCCACTCCCCATAAAGAGGAGAAGGCTCGCGAAGAGGGGCAGATCCCCCGATCCCGCGAACTGAGCTCTATTCTGATGATGATGGCGGGGTTGGCCATATTATGGATGGGCGGGGAATCGATGTCGCGCAAGTTGGCCTTAATGGTTAGCCAGGGGCTGTCTTTTAATTACGAAACCATCGGCGATGAGACCCAGATGCTGCGCCATATCGGCGTATTACTCAAGCTGGGGGCGATGGCGCTGATCCCCATTATGTTGGGCGCGGTGTTGGTCGCTTTATCCGCGCCGATGCTATTGGGCGGGGTATTGTTCAGCGCTAAATCAATCAAATTTGATTTAAAAAAGCTAAATCCGTTATCTGGTCTAAAACGGTTATTTTCGTCTCAGTCATTAGCTGAACTGTTCAAAGCGATATTGAAATCACTGATGGTGGGGATAGTAACGACATGGTTTTTATTGCATAACTGGCCAAAGATGCTGCATTTGATATCAGAGCCGCCGATGGCTGCGCTGGGGGATGCATTAGATCTGGCGGCAATTTGCGGCTTTCTTGTCATCATGAGTCTTGTGCCAATGGTGGCATTTGATGTGTTCTGGCAAATCTGGAGCCATATCAAAAAATTGCGCATGACCAAGCAGGAGATCCGTGACGAACATAAGGAAAGCGAAGGCGACCCGCATGTCAAAGGTCGCATTCGTCAACAGCAACGGGCCATGGCGCAGCGCAGAATGATGGCGGATGTGCCTAAAGCCGATGTCATCGTCACTAACCCGACCCATTACGCCGTCGCATTGCAATATAATGAGAAAAAAATGAATGCGCCCAAAGTGTTGGCGAAAGGGGCGGGCGAAATCGCCGCGCGCATTCGCGAACTGGGCGCAGAGCATCGGATACCGATGCTGGAAGCGCCGCCGCTGGCTCGCGCGTTGTATCGTCATTCCGAAGTCGGACACCATATTCCGGCTGCGTTATATGCTGCTGTTGCAGAGGTTTTGGCTTGGGTTTACCAATTGAAACGCTGGAAGCGCGAAGGTGGATTAATCCCGAGAAAACCTAAACACCTACCGGTGCCGGATGCACTGGATTTTGCTAAAGAGAATACTGCTGATGGCTAATTTGGCCTCTATATTACGTTTACCGAGTAATTTTAAAAGCACACAGTGGCAAATATTAGCCGGGCCGGTTCTGATCCTGCTGATTTTGTCCATGATGGTGCTGCCGCTGCCGCCGTTTGTCCTGGATCTGTTATTTACTTTTAACATCGCGCTTTCCATCATGGTGCTGCTGGTCGCCATGTTTACCCAGCGTACGCTGGAGTTTGCCGCTTTTCCCACCATCTTGTTGTTCTCAACGCTGCTGCGGTTATCCCTTAACGTGGCGTCGACACGTATCATCCTGCTGGAAGGCCATACCGGAACCGCGGCGGCGGGACGAGTCGTTGAAGCGTTCGGCCATTTTCTGGTAGGCGGTAATTTCGCCATCGGTATCGTGGTTTTCATCATCCTGGTGCTGATTAACTTTATGGTGATAACCAAAGGCGCCGGACGTATCGCCGAGGTGGGCGCGCGCTTTGTACTGGATGGGATGCCAGGCAAACAGATGGCCATTGATGCCGATCTCAACGCCGGCTTGATTGGTGAGGAGGAAGCTAAAAAGCGGCGTTCTGAAGTAACGCAGGAAGCCGACTTTTATGGTTCGATGGACGGTGCGAGTAAGTTTGTGCGCGGCGATGCCATCGCCGGCCTGATGATTATGGTGATCAATATTATCGGCGGATTATTGGTCGGCGTTTTTCAGCATAATATGCCGGTAGGTCAGGCTGCTGAAAGTTATACGCTACTGACCATCGGCGATGGCTTGGTGGCTCAAATTCCGGCGTTGGTTATTTCGACCGCCGCAGGGGTAATTGTGACGCGCGTCAGCACCGATCAGGATGTCGGCCAGCAGATGGTTACCCAGTTGTTCAACAATCCTCGGGTGATGGTATTAAGCGCGGCCGTACTGGGATTGATAGGCCTGGTACCCGGTATGCCTAATTTCGTGTTTCTGCTATTCACGGCGACGCTGCTGGGACTGGCCTGGTGGATGCGCGGCGATCAACAGAAAATGCCGGCAGTGACCCCCGAACCTTCAGCCATGGAAAAGCATAAGGTGGTTGAGGCCAGTTGGGCGGATGTTCAACTGGAAGATCCGCTAGGCATGGAAGTGGGGTATCGACTGATTCCTATGGTGGATTTTCAGCAGGATGGCGAGTTGCTCGGCAGAATCCGCAGTATCAGAAAGAAATTCGCGCAGGAAATGGGCTATCTGCCGCCGGTTGTGCATATTCGTGACAATCTGGAACTTCAGCCGGCAAGCTATCGTATTTTGATGAAAGGGGTTGAGGTCGGTCACGGCGAGGCCTATCCGGGCCGCTGGATGGCGATTAATCCCGGTAATGCGGTAGGCGATCTCCCTGGCGAGGTAACCAAAGATCCCGCATTCGGACTGCCCGCCGTATGGATAGAAAGCGGAATAAAAGAGCAGGCGCAAACGCAGGGATACACGGTAGTCGAAGCCAGTACGGTCGTTGCTACGCATCTTAATCATTTAATTAGCATGCATGCCAGCGAACTGTTTGGACGGCAAGAAGCGCAGCAGTTGATGGATCGCGTCGCGCAGGAAATGCCGAAACTGGCGGAAGACTTTATTCCGGGCGTCGTGACGTTAACGACCTTGCATAAGGTTTTACAGAATCTACTGAGCGAAAACGTTTCGATTCGCGATATGCGAACCATTATGGAAACCCTGGCCGAACATGCGCCGGTGCAGCCCGATCCGTACGAGTTAACCACCGTTGTTCGAGTCGCGCTGGGGCGCGCCATAACCCAGCAGTGGTTCCCGGGCGATGGCGAGCTTCAGGTCATTGGCTTGGACGGCTCATTGGAACGTTTGCTGCTTCAGGCGTTACAAGGCGGCGGGGGACTTGAGCCGGGTCTGGCCGACAGGTTGTTGGCACAGGCGAAACAGGCGTTGCAGCGGCAGGAAATGTTGGGCGCGCCGCCTGTGTTATTGGTCAATCACGCATTGCGCGGATTGCTGGCTCGTTTTCTGCATCGCAGTTTGCCGAATATGGCGGTGCTTTCTAATCTGGAAATCAGTGACCAGCGGCAGATCCGCATGACTTCGATTATCGGAGAGGCGCAATGAGATTTGCCCGGATAGCCGTCGCCGCACTCTTTTTCGTTGTTCCTGCCGCGGTTTTTGCTACGCCGGGCGCCTGGAATGCCAGTAAAAGAGGGGTCGTGCTGGAGCATCGCGGCGTCACCGCCTCTTCTCCCGCATTTTTACCTAGCCCTAATATGGCGGTTGGCGTCGATAAGCGCGTTACCCTGATCTACTGGCGTTATGAGTCTTTGTCTCCTGAACCTGTCGGGTTGATTGTCCGGCTTTGCACGCTGCGGCGGTGTGTGAAGTTGGATGGCGCAAGCGGGCAGACGCGGGGCTTGAGCGGGGAACCCGCTAATAGTGAATTTCGCTTTATATACTACATTGAGGGCGGCGGAAGGCTTCACCGGGCGTTTAACGTAAACAGCATCAGCCTGGCGGTTAACTATAAGTGATAACGGCTATCGGAGAAGTGAATGTCTCTATACGGCAAGAGACATTCAGATGCTGATTTTACGGCCGGAATAATTGGCGCCTTTTGCTTGACCGTCCGGTCCATATAGCGACTGTCCGTGACGCGGCTTGAGTATTTCGAGCGCTTTATCAGTGTGGGAAATATGCTGATTGAGCAGCATGCCATTATGTTGATTTTTGTTTCGCAGACTTTTCGTTAGCTGCTGTATCTGTTGCCAGCGCTCTGCCAATGCTTCCATATCGTCATAAGGCGCCTGAAGTTTTTTCAATGATTCTTCTTCATGACGGCATGTCTCCAGATATTGCATTGTTGCCAACAGCGAACTTTTTTTCTCGGTCACTTGCTGAAGCGCGCTGCTATTGATGTGGCCGGCACAAAGCTGTGCTTGCTCATCCGACATAACCTGCTGTAGGTCATTCAGATTATGCAACAACTTATCCAGTATCGTTTGTAGTTTTTCCATCGTGATTAATTACTTGCTAAGAAGTCCTGAGTATCTTTGATTAACGCGTCAGCGATTTTTTCGACATCGATTTTCAGCGAACCATCACGAATAGCTTGTTTCAACGTTTCGACCCGATTCAGATCAATATCGCTGGCGCCAGGCTGCATCAACTTAGCCTGTGCATCGCTGAGTTTTACCTGCGTGGCGCTGATTTCAGTCTGCGCCTCGGTCTGTTTACGTTTGGGCTTGGATACCTCGCCCGGTTCGCGCTGCTGGACCTGACTGACGGGCTTCAGCGGCTGGGTACGATCAATACTCATAAAATCAATCCCTCTGAGATGAGGATAAAATAAGTTAATTATCAATCTGATACATGTAGCTCTAGGCTACGGTTCAGTTGGGAAAAATAAGGCCGACAACCATCTTGTGAATATCATCGGCAAATGGCAAAAAACCTTTAATAAATTACTGTGGAATAAGAATAATCCCATCCTCGCCGGCGACGCCGCTTATGACCTGACCTGATGCGGTTCTGACTCTGACCGACTGACCCACCGCCGCGTTATTCATCGCCTTACCCTCGCTGTTGATGGTAAAGCCTTCTCCCTGCGCAAAAACCTGCACGTTTTGTCCTGCCTTTATTATCCATGCTCTGCGCAGCATTGAGGCGGTTATTGGTTGTCCCGGCGTCAGATCGCGCAGGGTAATCGCGCCTTCCGCCTCGCTCAGCGTATGTATGGCGCGCGGCGGCAACTGGTCAAGGCGGCCTTTGGTCAGGCGTAAATCACGCTTTTCCAGTTTTGCTCCGCGATTGACGATACGGCTACTCACCACATAGTGTCCGGTTACCTGAACCTCGGTCTGGATGAATTTGCGCTGCTGACCGCAACGAACCGAAACGCTGATATTACCCCAGGTCCGCGTACTTGTCGGTAAGGATATTTGCGGCCTTTCGCACTGCGGCCACTGTGATTGCGGCGATTTAACCACGACCTTAACCGTCGTATTGGGGCTTGCTTTGTAACGCGCGGAAAAAAATTCATTTATCTGTGTCGCAAGATCGGACGGGGCAGCGTGACCGAACGGCGATACTGACAAGCAGATCAGTAGCCATATGAGGTTACTTTGTCTTTTCATATGCGATCTCCAGATAACGGTATATCCGTGCGCCAGTGTAATGGCTTCCGCCTGAGGTTAAGGCAATAAATAGCGCCGCATTTTATGTCTATTCATTCGATGGCATTGCCATAATGAGAATTATCCTATCCGCTCTAAATTCTAACTTGCGGAGGGAGCATGCTCGATAAATTAAGCGCCTCGTTGCAGTTTCAACAGGAAGCGTTGAACTTGCGTGCCCAGCGGCAGGAAATTCTGGCCGCAAATATAGCCAATGCGGACACCCCTGGCTACCAGGCAAGGGATATCGATTTCGCCAGTCAGCTCAATAAGGTTATGGAACAGGGCCGTGCGGAAGGTACAGGTATTGCTTTAAAAACCACCTCTGTACGGCATATTCCCGCACAGAATTTCCAGCCGCCGGAGCTTGATCTGTTATACCGCGTTCCCGACCAGCCGGCATTGGACGGCAACACCGTGGACATGGATCGCGAGCGCACCAATTTTGCCGATAACAGCCTGAAATATCAATCCAGTCTGACGGTTCTGAGCGGTCAAATCAAAGGCATGATGTCGGTTCTACAGTCTGGCTCATGATAGTAACGTGATAAAAGGCAAGGTTTTATGTCGTTATTGAATATATTCGAGATTTCTGGTTCCGCGCTTGCTGCGCAATCGCAGCGCATGAACGTGAGCGCCAGCAACCTGGCGAATGCCGACAGCGTTACCGGCCCGGATGGAGAACCTTATCGCGCCAAACAGGTGGTGTTTGAGGTGAATGCGGCGCCGGGGCAGTCCACCGGCGGCGTGCGTGTCTCCGGCGTTGTTGATGATCCGTCGCCCGCTCGTTTGGTCTATGAACCAGGCAATCCTTTAGCGGATGCTCAGGGATATGTGCGTATGCCGAATGTCGATCCGGTGTCGGAAATGGTTAACACCATTTCAGCATCACGCAGTTATCAGGCAAACGTAGAAGTATTGAACACCACGAAAACGATGATGTTGAAAACGCTGACGATTGGACAATAAACCGGGGGAATGGCATGTCAATTACCGTTAACGATACGAGCTCGGCAACGCAAACAGCGGCCAGTTCGACAACGACGACAAACGGCACTAGCAGTGTCGATCTGCAAAATCAGTTTCTGACGCTGCTGGTTGCTCAGTTGCAGAATCAGGATCCCACCAACCCGATGGATAACGACCAGTTGGTCAGTCAGTTGGCGCAGATTAATACCGTAAGCGGTATTGAAAAACTGAATACGACGCTGGGGTCTATCTCCGGTCAGATCAATAACAATCAGTCGTTGCAGGCAACGACCCTGATTGGCCATGGCGTGATGGTGCCCGGAAGCGAGGTGTTGGTCGGGAGTGAGACGACTACGCCGTTCGGACTGGAACTGGAGCAAGCGTCGGACACGGTTACGGCAACGATTACCGATAGCACCGGCAAAGTGGTACAGACTCTGGATCTGGGCGCGTTGTCCGCCGGCGTCCACTCTTTTAACTGGGACGGCAAGACCTCGGACGGCACAGTCGCGCCGGATGGCGCCTACACCGTATCTATCGCCGCCAGCGCCAACGGCGCTCAGCAGGTGGTGCAACCGCTGAATTATGCGCTGGTCAACAGCGTGACCAACAGCGATTCCGGCGCATTGCTGGATCTCGGCCTGCGCGGTAAAGCCTCGCTGGAAGATGTCCGGCAGATCCTGTAACAGTCATCGAACGTCATAGTATTCCAGCGCGACGGTATGACTGGAATACGGTGTAATCAATTTATCTGGAGAGAGTAACATGGGTTTTTCACAGGCGGTCAGCGGATTAAACGCCGCATCCAATAACCTGGATGTCATCGGCAACAACATCGCCAACTCGGCAACGGTAGGATTCAAGACCGGTACGGTATCTTTTGCCGATATGTTCGCCGGCTCTAAAGTCGGGATGGGGACCCAGGTCGCCGCCGTGATGCAGGATTTCAGCAACGGTACGGTCACCAGCAGTTCGCGCGCGCTGGATATTGCCATCAGCGGCAGCGGTTTTTTCCGCGTACAGGATACCAACGGTTCTGTTTATTACAGCCGTAACGGTCAGTTCACGCTGGATAGCGCCCGTAATATCGTCAATATGCAGGGCATGCAGTTGACCGGCTATCCGGCGACGGGTACGCCGCCGACCATTCAGCAGGGGGCCGATCCCGTCGCGCTGACTATTCCGGAAGATGCCATGGCCGCTCAGGCGACCACCGTGGCTTCCATTATCGCCAACCTGAACTCTTCCGATGCGGTCAAGACCTGGGATGAAACCAACGCGGCTGACACCTCCAACTACAAAGGCTCGATCACCACCTACGACAGCCTGGGCAACGCCCATGATTTCGCACTCTATTTCGTCAAGACGGGCGACAATCAGTGGAGCGCGTACGCAAAAGATACCAGCGACAGCACCTCTGACTACCAAAAGATCGACCTCGAATTCTCCAGCAACGGCGCTGTGACGACGCCGGGGCCGTTTACGCTGGCCATGAATTCGCTGAACGGTTCGGCGGCAAGTACGTTTACGCTGAACTTCGCCGGCAGCATGCAGCAAAACAGTGATAACAGCACCAAGTCTCCGACCCAGAACGGCTATGCGCCCGGTGAACTGACCGGCTACAGCGTCAATGACGACGGCACCGTCGTCGGCACTTATTCCAACCAGAAACAACAGATTCTGGGGCAGATTGTATTAGCCAACTTCTCCAACCCTGAGGGGTTATCTCCCGAGGGCGATAACGTCTGGTCGGCGACCGATAACTCCGGACAGGCGGTGGTTAACCTGGCCGGCACCGGCAACCTGGGTAAGCTGATCGGTCAGGCGACGGAAAGCTCCAACGTCGATATGAGTCAAGAGCTGGTTAATATGATTGTGGCTCAGCGCAACTATCAGGCCAATTCGCAGACCATCAAAACGCAGGATGCCATTCTGCAAACGTTGATCAGCCTGCGTTAATTGTTTTAACGGAGATATTGCATGGATCACGCTATTTACACGGCGATGGGCGCGGCGAGTCAGACGCTGGAACAGCAGGCGGTTACCGCTCACAATCTGGCCAATGCGTCGACGCCGGGTTTTCGCGCCCAACTTTCGGCGCTGCGCGCAGTGCCGGTAAATGGGTTGTCATTACCCACCCGCACGCTGGTTGTCGCCTCGACGCCCGGCGCGGATATGACGCAAGGGGTAATGGACTATACCGGTCGGGCGATGGATGTCGCCCTTGCGAAAGACGGTTGGCTGGCCGTTCAGGCGGCGGACGGCAATGAAGCCTATACCCGTAACGGTAATATCGAGATCAATGCCGACGGTCAGTTGATGGTCCAGGGGCATTTGGTGCAAGGTGACGGCGGACCGATTGAGGTTCCTCCTCAGGCTCAGATCACGATAGCGTCAGACGGAACCATCTCCGCATTGAACGCGGGCGATCCGCCAAACACCATCGCTCAGCTCGGGCGTTTGAAACTGGTACAGGCGACAGGGCAGGAAGTGACGCGCTCTGATGATGGCCTGTTCCGTCTTACGCCAGAGGCGCAACAACAACGCGGCAACGTGCTGCCTAACGATCCGACCATGCAAGTGATGCCCGGCGTATTGGAAGGCAGTAACGTCAACCCGGTTGATACCATGGTGGATATGATCGCCAACGCCCGCCGCTTCGAAATGCAGATGAAAGTGATCAGCAGCGTCGATGATAATGCCCAACGCGCTAATCAGATATTAGCAATGAGTTAAGCGCCAAGCGCGCACAGGAGTGACTAGATGATCCGTTCTTTGTGGATTGCGAAAACCGGTCTGAACGCCCAGCAAACCAATATGGATGTAATTTCCAATAACCTGGCAAACGTCAGCACCAACGGTTTTAAGCGTCAGCGTGCGGTGTTTGAAGATTTGCTGTATCAAACTGTTCGTCAACCAGGCGCGCAGTCATCCGAGCAGACAATGCTGCCTTCTGGCTTGCAGTTAGGCACTGGCGTTCGTCCGGTATCGACCGAACGTATACATACTCAGGGGACGTTCTCGGAAACGGGAAACTCCAAGGATGTGGCGATTAGCGGGCAGGGTTTTTTCCAGGTGCAGTTGCCGGATGGCACCACTGCCTATACCCGCGACGGCTCTTTCCAACTCGACGGCAATGGGCAGTTGGTGACCTCCAGCGGTTTTCAAGTGCAACCGGCGATCACCATTCCCGCCAACGCCATCGAAATGACGATTGGCCGCGACGGTATTGTCAGCGTCACCCAGCAGGGCCAGACCGCCGCGACGCAGGTGGGTCAATTAACGCTGACGACCTTTATCAATGATAGCGGGCTGGAAAGCATGGGTGAGAATTTGTATCTGGAAACCGAGAGCTCCGGCGCGCCGAATGAAAGCAATCCGGGTCTCAACGGCGCCGGTTTATTGCGTCAGAAGTATGTCGAAACCTCGAACGTCAACGTGGCCGAAGAGCTGGTTTCCATGATTCAGACCCAACGTGCTTATGAGATTAACAGTAAGGCGATTTCATCTTCTGACCAAATGTTGCAGAAGCTGACCCAGCTGTAATAAGTCATGGTAAAAAAGGGTAACGGCATGGCGCGTTCAGAATATCCGGCGAGAGCGTTCAGTGTCGCTGTTACCCTATGAATATCTTGAAATATTTTTACTTTAAGGCGATATCCGTAGTGATGATGAATGCAAAGTCGGTTGCTATCCAACAATTCCGCCGACCTCGTCCGTTGGTCTTGTTCATGATGTTGACACTCAACGGCTGCGCCTATATTCCACACGATAAAGTGGTGACTGGTCCGACAACGGCTCAACCGACTTCGCTGGTGATGACTGCGTCTAACGGATCTATTTTTCAGACGACTCAGCCGATGAACTATGGCTATCAGCCGATGTTTGAAGATCGCCGGCCGCGTAATGTGGGAGATACCCTGACCATCGTGTTGCAGGAAAACGTGAGTGCCAGCAAGAGTTCGTCGGCCAACGCAAGCCGTGATGGGTCATCCACTTTTGGCCTCGGCACCACGCCGCGTTATCTGGAAGGCCTGTTCGGCAATAACCGGGCGACGCTGGATGCATCGGGAACCAATGAGTTTAGCGGTCAGGGCGGGGCGAATGCCAACAACACATTCAGCGGTACGATAACCGTTACCGTTAATCAGGTTTTACCGAACGGCAACCTGAATGTGGTGGGTGAAAAACAGATTGCGATCAATCAGGGAACTGAATTTATCCGTTTTTCCGGCGTGGTGAATCCCAGAACCATTAGCGGCACTAACTCTGTGCCATCAACGCAGGTTGCCGACGCGCGTATAGAATATGTGGGCAACGGTTATATCAACGAAGCGCAAAACATGGGCTGGTTGCAGCGGTTCTTCCTTAATGTTTCTCCGTTCTAAGTTAATAAAGAGGCGCCTGATGCGGATTACTTCATTTTTCACCGTTCTGTTTGCCCTGCTGGCGCTGACCAGTATGCCCGTTTCGGCAGAGCGGATTCGCGATCTGGTGAGTGTCCAGGGGGTGCGTGATAACGCACTGATTGGTTACGGATTAGTGGTAGGGCTTGATGGGTCGGGTGACCAAACCATGCAGACGCCCTTTACGACTCAGAGCCTGAATAACATGCTTTCCCAGTTGGGAATTACCGTCCCGACCGGAACCAATATGCAGCTTAAGAATGTCGCAGCGGTAATGGTTACGGCAAAGTTGCCGCCGTTTGCCCGCGCCGGGCAAAACATTGACGTCGTGGTCTCCTCAATGGGGAACGCCAAAAGTCTGCGTGGCGGTACATTGTTGATGACGCCATTAAAGGGCGTTGATAACCAGGTTTATGCATTAGCGCAAGGCAACGTACTGGTCGGCGGCGCAGGCGCCGCCGCCGGCGGCAGCAGCGTTCAGGTTAACCAGCTTGCCGGCGGTCGCATCAGCAACGGCGCGATTATTGAGCGTGAATTACCGAACACGTTCGGCTCGACGAATACTATCATGCTGCAACTGAACGAAGATGATTTTACCATGGCGCAACGCATCAGCGACGCCATCAATCGTTCTGGTCTTAGCGGCAGCGCGACGCCGTTGGATTCACGTACCGTCCAGGTCATGGTTCCACATGGCAATAGTTCGCAGGTGCGTTTCCTGGCGGATGTTCAAAATATCGAAATCAATATGGGCGTACAGGACGCCAAGGTAATTATTAATTCCCGTACCGGCTCGGTGGTGATGAACCGCGACGTCGTACTGGATAGCTGCGCCGTTGCTCAGGGCAATCTGTCGGTGACGATCAACCAGCAGGCGAATGTCAATCAGCCCGATACGCCATTCGCCGGCGGGCAGACGGTGGTTACGCCACAAACTGAAATCGCCGTCCAGCAGAGCGGCGGCGCGTTGCAGCGCGTTAACGCCAGCGCCAATTTGAATAATGTGGTGCGTACGTTGAACTCGTTAGGCGCGACGCCAATGGAACTGATGTCCATCTTACAGGCAATGCAAAGCGCGGGTTGTCTGCGCGCCAAGTTGGAAATTATCTGATGAGCAACGATGTGCAAATGCAGAGCAGCGCCGCTTATGACGCTCAGTCGCTGAATGCGCTCAAAAGGCAGGTGGCCGGTAATCCTCAGAGTCAGGAAGGGATCCGGGCAGTGGCTCAACAAATGGAAGGCGTTTTTGTCCAGATGATGATGAAGAGTATGCGCGCCGCGTTGCCGCAGGACGGGCTCTTCAGCAGCGAGCAGACGCGTCTTTTTACATCCATGTACGATCAGCAAATCGGTCAACAGGTCGCAGGAAAAGGGTTGGGACTGGCCGATGTGATGGTTCGGCAACTGTCCGGCGGGCGAACCGCGCCGACCGAGCCCAAAGCGTCCGCGCCATTAACATTTGACCGCGTCGCGGTGCAAAACATGCCGGCGGCGGCGGTCGAGCAAATTGTACGTCGCGCCATGCCCAGACTGCCTGCGGAAGGCTCCGCTCTGCCGCTGTCCAGCGATAACTTCGTTTCCCGCCTGTCGATCCCGGCGCAAATGGCCAGTCAGCAAAGCGGCATTCCCCATCACTTGATTATTGCCCAGGCGGCGCTGGAATCAGGCTGGGGACAGCGTGAAATTCCCACCGAAGACGGGCGCCCGAGTCATAACCTGTTCGGCATCAAGGCGGGCAGCCGTTGGGATGGCCCGGTGACGGAGATAACCACGACGGAATATGAACAAGGGGTGGCGAAAAAGGTCAAGGCCAGTTTCCGGGTTTACGACTCCTATACGCAGGCTATCGCTGATTATGTGAAACTGCTGACGCAAAATCCCCGTTATGCCAATGTGGCGAATGCCGGCAGCGCCGAGCAGGCCGCTCATGCCTTGCAGAATGCCGGTTATGCCACCGATCCGCAATACGCTAAAAAGCTGGTCGGCATGATTCAGCAGATGAAAAGCGCGGGTGAAAAAGCGGTCAAAGCCTATACCCATGATTTAAGCCAACTGTTTTGATTTTTCTTTTAAGTTTTGCCGTTTCCGGTCGATAACTTATTCAGGCAAAGCGAGTGTGGCATAGCCATTCGCGGCACATTTATTTAATAAGCGCACGGCATTTCGTCAACGCCTTGTGTACAAGGAACTTCCACATGTCCAATTTGATTAATACCGCGATGAGTGGCTTAAAAGGCGCTCAGGCGGCGCTGAGCACGGTGAGTAATAACATCAGTAATCAGGCCGTGACAGGATACAGCCGACAGAATGTGCTGCTGTCACAGGCGGTAAGCACCAGCACCTCAGCCGGTTATATTGGCAACGGCGTGAATGTGGTCAGCATTAACCGCGAATATAATGATTTCATTTCAACGCAATTACGTTCTGCGCAAACGAAAAGCAGTTCAATAAACAGCTATTACGAACAAATCTCCAAGATTGATAACTTACTGGCGGATAGCACCACCAGCCTTTCGACAACGTTGCAGGCTTTTTTTACCAATTTGCAGAGCCTGACCAGTAATGCGGGCGACTCATCGACCCGTCAGACTGTGCTGGGCAAGGCAGAGGGATTGGTCAATCAGTTCAAGGTGACCGATAAATATCTGAAGGACACCGCCGAGGGGCTGAATACGCAAATTCAGAGTACGGTCGGACAGATCAACACCTACGCCAGTCAGATTGCCGAGTTGAATAACCAGATTACCCGCCTGACGGGAGCGAATCAGGGCCAGGCGCCGAATGATCTGCTCGATCAGCGCGATCAATTGGTCAATGAGCTGAATAAACTGGTGGGTGTCGATGTCGCCGTTCAGGATGGCAGCGTTTACAACGTTACGCTCAAAAACGGGCTCAATCTGGTGCAGGGAACACGTAACAATGAGCTGGTCGCGGTCAGTTCCAGCAGCGATCCTGCTCGTATTACGGTCGGTTATAACGATAAGATTGCCGGTGTCAGCGAAGTCAGGGAAAGCGCAATCACAGGCGGCTCCCTCAGTGGCTTGCTTTCCTTCCGTTCCGAGACGTTAGATAACGTCAGCAACCAACTGGGCCAGATGGCTTTGGCCTTTGCCGATGCGTTTAATACCCAGCATAAGGCCGGATACAATCTGAATGGCGAGGTCGGTGAGGACTTTTTCTCGTTTGGCGGCGCCTCGGTGCTGAAAAATTCGGCAAATACAGGGAGTGCGGAACTGAGCGCCGACTATACGGCGACAAATGAAGTCAAAGCATCGGATTATACGATCAAATACGACGGCGCCGACTGGCAGGTTACCCGCATCTCTGATAATGCCACCTTCACCGCCGCCGTCGACACCTCTGATTCCAGCCTGAATTTTGATGGATTGAAGGTGACGATTTCAGGTACGCCTTCCGCCAACGATAGCTTTACGCTGAAACCGCTGGCCAACGTTATCACCAATATGAGCGTCGCCATCACGGATTCCAGTAAAATCGCCGCGGCTTCCGTCAAGCTGGATGAAGACGGCAATCAGGTGCTGGATAGCAACGGAGACCCGGTATTTGGCGGCGCCAGCGACAATACGAACGCCAAGGCGTTATTGGCGTTACAGAGCGAAAAAGTCATTGAGGGTAAATCCACCCTGACCAGCGCTTATGCCAGCCTGATTGCTGATGTCGGCAACCAGACGAGCACCCTGAAAATCAATAATACGTCGCAATCCGGCGTCGTGACCCAGCTTACTGCCGAACAGCAATCAGTGTCCGGGGTGAATCTGGATGAGGAATATGGCGAGTTGATGCGTTATCAACAGTATTACCAGGCAAATGCCGCCGTTATCCAAACCGCATCAACCATTTTTGATGCTTTGTTATCGATTCGTAGTTAACCCACTGCTTAGAAAGAGGAATTGATACCATGCGCTTAAGCACCAGCATGATATATCAGCAGAATATGCAAGGCATATTGAACGGTCAGTCTGTCTGGCAGAAAAGCGGTGATCAGCTTTCTACGGGAAAACGCGTTGTTAATCCATCGGATGATCCCATTGCCGCCGCCCAGGTGGTAATGCTCGGTCAGGCCGAGTCGGAAAACAGTCAGTATACGCTGGCGCGCACATTCGCCAGGCAGAGTATGTCTTTGGAAGAATCAGTGCTGACAAAAGTTGCGGACTCCATTATCGCGGCAAATACTCAGGTTATCAGCGGCGGCGGGGTGAAAAGCGATGATGATCGTCAGTCGCTGGCGACGGAGTTGCGCGGCATCAAAGCGCAACTGCTGAATATGGCCAACAGCACCGACGGCAACGGCAATTATATTTTTGCCGGTTATGAAACCGAAAGCGCGCCGTATGTACAGGGGACGAGCAGTGTGGACTACGTCGGCGGATACCAGGCTATTGAGCAACAGGTTGATGCCGCGCGCTCAATGACCACCGGTCATATCGGATCGACGGTGTTTAACGGCGTAACGGGTGATGCGCAAAAAGAGCCTGACGGCAGCGTGCAATCCGACCTATTTGCGACGTTGGATCTGGCGATCGGCGCCCTGGAGACCCCGCTTGACGGCGCCGATGACGCCACCAAAGCCACGGTTCAGGCCGCATTGGGAACTGCCAGTCGCGGCCTAACTAACTCACTAAACAATGTTTCCGCCGTGCGGGCCGAGCTTGGCGTTCAGCTTGATGAACTGGATAACCTGGATTCTATCGGCAGCGACCGGACGCTGGCCAATAAGACCGCGCTGTCTCAGTTGCAAGATACGGATTGGTATGATGCTATTTCAACTTATACGATGCAGCAAGCCTCGCTGAATGCGTCTTACCAGGTGTTTAATAATATGCAAACCATGTCGTTGTTTCAGTTAAATAAATAGCGTCCGCATCATCCGGGCGCAACGGATTTGAATACGCTTAAACCGGGCGTATTTTTTGGGCATGTCACCTTGATGAAGATGACATGCCGTTTTTTTATTCTATCCGTTTGAATCCTCTCCCCCGATTTAACGTCACCGCCGCACCCGGCAAAAATACCGTTAGCTAATCGTCAAAATCGAGGTGGCGGGGCTATCGGCAGGTAAAAAGCGATGCTCAGGAGGTGGATAACTGGGTGAGAACGTCGGCCAATAAATCGAAAACTTCGCTGAATAAACGTTCCGTGAATGGGGCGAGCAACGGAATCAACAGACCGAGCGTCATGATGCCCACCGTTAACGTGACGGGGAAGCCGACAACGAAAATGGAGAGCTGGGGGGCAACGCGATTGAGGAGTCCCAACGAAAGGTTGATGGTCAGCAGCAGGGTTACGATCGGCAATGCCAGCATCAATCCATTGATGAAAATCAATCCGCCTGCACGGGCAATGGCCAGAAAAGCATGGCTGTTTAACGGCGTGGCGCTTATCGGTAAGGTATAAAAGCTATCGGCCAGCAGTGAAATCAGCCAGAGGTGTCCGTCAAAGGTGAGAAAAAGTAAAATCGCCAGGATGTTAAGAAAGCGGGCCAATACTTGCATATTCGGACCGCCTGTCGGGTCAAAAAAAGTGGCGAACGCCAACCCCATTTGCAGCCCGATCAGTTCTCCCGCATGGCGGACCGCGGCGAACGCCAACTGCATGGAGAGTCCTAATGCGATACCGATTAAAATCTGTTGAATCAATACCCATATACCAATCACAGAGAAGATAGGCGTGTCATTCAACGGCAAATAGGGCGCTACAAGCAGGGTAATAAACAGCGCCAATCCGATTTTTACCCGATTGCTGATCGATCGTTCATTGAATACCGGAGCGGTGCTGATAAGCGCCAGGATCCTGACAAAAGGCCAGAAAAACTGACTGACCCAGTTAAGCATGTCCCAACTATTAAACGTCAGCATGTTTAACCGATGATGTAGGGAAGCTGGCCGAACAGGGTACGCATATAGTCCAGCATAAGATTTAACATCCAGGGGCCGGCAATAACCAGCGTAAAGAATACCGTCAGGATTTTAGGGATAAACGACAGCGTCATTTCGTTTACCTGCGTCGCCGCCTGCAACAAACTGATAATCAAGCCGCTGAGCAGCGCGGATAACAGCGGAGGCGCCGCCAGCGCCAGTGCAATTTTCATGGCTTCATAGCCAAGCGCCATTACTGATTCTGGCGTCATTTTAGCGTTCCTCTGTCAAGCGAATGCAATATGCGGATATGTCTATTTCCGGTAGTCAACACCGCTAACTGTAAAAACTTTGAGCGAGCGAGCCGAGCAGTAATTGCCAGCCGTCTACCAACACAAACAGCATCAGTTTGAAGGGAAGCGATATGGTGGCTGGCGGCACCATCATCATCCCCAGCGCCATCAGAACGCTGGCAACCACCAGGTCGATGATCAAAAACGGAATAAAGACGGTAAAGCCAATCTGGAAAGCCGTTTTCAACTCGCTGGTGACAAACGCCGGCAATAAGACGCGCATCGGCACCGCTTCCGGCCCCTGTATCTGCGGGATTTCCGCGAGTCGGGTGAACAACGCCAGATCGGATTCCCGCGTTTGGCGCAGCATAAATTCCCGCAATGGTTCCGCTCCGCGCTCAATGGCCAGTTCCATACTGATTTGATCCTGACTGAATGGAACATAGGCTTCTTCATAGACGCGGTTCAATACCGGCGACATTACGAAGAACGTCAGGAACAGCGTTAATCCCAGCAGCACCTGGTTAGGCGGCGCCGTGGGAGTGCCAAGGGCGTTACGCAACAGACTGAGGACAATGATGATGCGGGTGAAACTGGTCATCATCAACAACGCGGCGGGAATAAAGGTCAGCGAGGTTAAAAAAACCAGCGTCTGTACCGGCAGCGTCCAGCTCTGTCCGCCGTTCGCCAGCGGTTGGGTGACGATCCCGGGTAGCTGCGCCCACACCGAAGGCGTCAAAAACAGTAATCCGGCGGTTAATACATAGCGCAGAGAACGGTACAACACGGGGCTGAACGATTGACGAGATAACACGGTCATGCCGATTTTTCCGGACGTTTGAGAACTTTTTTGAATAATTGCTGAAAATCAAGCGGCTTAATGACGCCGGACGACGTACTGCCGTTATCAATCGGTTGCGCCGGCAAGGTATGCAGCGGCGTAACCTGTTGCGCGGTAACGCCCAGCACCAGCCAGGTGTCGTCAACTTCCACAATAACCACGCGCTCACGCTGCCCGACCGGACAACTGGAGACCACTTTCAACAACTTATTCTGTTTTGCCTGCGGGGCAAAGCCGAGTTTGCGCACCAGCCAGGCAATAAACAAAATAAGTAGCAATATTCCGCCCAGGACGCTGCCGACCTGAGTCAACAGCATGCTGCCGGTGAGCGGCGGCTCGGCCGCCAGCGTAGATGGCTGACCTGTGGTCGCGCTCTGGGTGGACGGCGTCTGGAGCGTGGTCATCAGCGACTCAGACGGCGCATACGTTCGGACGGCGTGATGATGTCCGTAATACGTACGCCGTACTTATCGGCGACCACCACCACCTCGCCCTGCGCGATCAGATAACCATTAATCAGGATATCCAATGGTTCGCCCGCCAGTCCGTCGAGCGCGACGACAGAACCTTGAGATAATCTCAGCAGCTCTTTGATGGTCATTTTGGTTCGACCCAGTTCGACAGTCAGTTTTACCGGGATATCCAGGATCAAATCGATATCCTGCAACGAGCCGATGGACTCCTGACCTTCCAATGTCTTAAATACGCCTTCCGTCGTCGCAGCGCTTTTTTCCGCAGTCTGTTGCTCGTTGAATGCATCAGCCCACAGATCGTCCACTGATTCCTTGTCGTCGGACGGTTTCTTGGTGTCACTCATTGGGCTGTTCCTCATTATCCAGAGAATTCAAAATTGGGTTAATCAAGTGTTCAACACGTAAGGCATACTGCCCGTTGAGCGTGCCGTACTGGCTAGTCAGAACCGGTACGCCGTCGACATGGGCGATCAGACGTTCTGGCTTATCGATAGATAAAACATCGCCTGGTTTCAGTTGCAAAACTTTGGATAAGCGCAAAGGGATATCGACAAAATTCGCCACCAGTTCGAGTTCGGAATGCTGTACCTGTTTAGCTAATGTTTCCCGCCAGCTCTGGTCTTCCAGACGCGAATTTTCCAGCGGCGGGTTGGCCAGTAACTCACGCAACGGTTCAATCATGGAGAAGGGAATGCAGATATTAAATTCGCCGGTCAGCGAGCCGATCTCGACATGGAACGGCGTTGTGACCACTATGTCGTTAGGCGAGGTCGTTATGTTGGTGAATTTAACCTGCATTTCCGAACGAACGTACTCTACTTCCAGCTTGTAGATGGCATTCCAGGCGTCGCTGTAGGCCTCAAGAGCCAGACGCAGCATACGTTTGACGACGCGCTGTTCCGTGTGAGTGAACTCCCGTCCTTCCACTTTTGTCGGGAATCTGCCGTCGCCGCCGAACAGGTTATCCACAGCGATAAAGACCAGACTGGGGGAAAAAACAAACAGCGCCGTGCCGCGCAATGGCTTCAGATGCACCAGATTGAGATTGGTCGGTACGGGAAGATTTCTCGCAAAATCATGATAAGGCTGAATTTTAATGGGGCCTACCGTGATGTCGGGACTACGGCGCAGGAGGTTAAACAAGCCCATCCGGAACTGACGGCCGAAACGTTCATTAATAATTTCCAGCGCATGTAAACGTTCACGGATGACTCGTCGCTGGGTATTGGGATCGTAGGGTCTCACGTCCCCATCTGAAGATTTAGTCGACGCGTTGGCATCAGCGGCGCTATCGCCGCTGTCGCCATTTAATAGCGCGTCTATTTCTGCTTGAGAAAGAATGCTATCGCCCATAATGATTATCGCAGTATAAAGGCAGTGAACAGGACATCAGTAACCACCTGATTCGGTTGACCGGGGATCAATGGCGGGCTTAACACTTGTTTGATATTTTCTATTAATTTCTGTTTACCCTGTTCGTTTGCAAGCTCAGTCGCATTCTGACGGGACAGAAGCAGCAGCAAACGACTGCGGACCTCGGGCAGATAATTATTGAACCGAGTGCGGGTCGCCTCATCCGGCAAACGCAAGGTAAAGCCAACGTATAACACGCGATCGGGATCGTTATCCGCATTGACTAAATTAACAGTGAACGTGTCCAGGGGCATGAACACGGGTTCGGGCGGCGGTGGCGCCTCCTGTTCAGCGTTCGCGGCGTTTTTCTGATGCAATAGCCACCAGCCAACACCCGCAGCCCCGGTGGCTGCAAGAGCAACGATAATCAGTAGTATTAACCAGAAAGAGCTTTTTCGTCCCGGCCGGACTTGTATATCAGACATAGCCAAAGAGAGTTCCTGTTACTTATTGATATTTATTACTGATGCAAACCAATAATAAATACATCATGTTAATGATTATCTCGTCTATTCACACGATCAATACGGCGAATAGACAAGAAAAAACGTGTTAACTTATTTCTTTACCCCGTTATCAGGCAAAAATATCAACGCCATTTGCTGAAGACGCCATTGATTGCAAATGCGCTGGAACCTCTAATGGTTTAGCGATATTTCCCGATGAATCGCCAAATTGCTGCTGATAAGAAGAGCCGTTATTCCCTTCGCCGCTGTTATTTGCCGTTTGTTGCTGCGCTTGCCAACTGGAGGCGTCGCTGCCCACGCTGCTTTGTCCCAGATTAATGCCGCTTTCCGCCATCGCGTTACGCAGGTGGGGCAGCGCGGCTTCCAGTGCCGAGCGCACCTGGCTATTTGCGGATGCCAGGTGAATTTGCGCTTGATTATCGTCAATTTTCAAACTGATATGCAGCGGCCCCAACTCCTGCGGATTCAGGCGTAGCTCGGCATTCTGCTGTCCATTACGGCTGAACATCACCACCTGCTGACTCAGCGCGTCCTGCCACTGAGGCGAGCCAAACGGCGTCGCTAATTGATACGACGGCGTCGCAGCACTGCCGGCAAGCGTTGATTGAGCAGGCGGCGTCAGCGATATATGCGGCGTCGGCGCGCTCTGACTACCGGAAATCAGCGGAGAATCCTGACTATTGCGATCGCTGGCAATCAACGGCGATGTGGTGGCGAATTTGGCTGAATCATCAGCTTGATCAACCGCCGCCGAGCGTTTGAGCGAATCGCTCGATGTTAACGTCGCATCGGCGTCTTTTAATGTGATGCCTGCAATGCCAATGCGCGTCGATGACGAATTCTCATCCCCGGCATCATCTGCTGTCGTGCGAGCATCAGACAAAAGGGGAGCGTCCTGTTTTTTCCCGGTGATCAAGCCGGAAAGGGCAGGGGCGACATTTTGCGCATCATCAGCGCCGTTCGCCGGCGCTGTGATTCCCGGCGGCAACATGGCAAGTAATGCCTGCATAACCACCGCTTGATTGTCGCTATCGCTATCTTTTTCATCCGATAGCGCGGTCTTATCCGCTTTGACCGTTGCGTCGGTAGGTTCAATGTCCGCTGGCGCCACTGAGCCGGTTAACGAGCCGAATGAGGCCAACAGGGCATTTAAATCATCACTATTCAAATCAGCGACGGCGTCTTTTCCAAGCGCGTTGAGCAGCGCTTCTTTATCATCCATCGCTGTAAGCGATTTGTTGACTGACGGGTCTGAAGACAGAGACAACTGTTTGCCCAGCAGCGCGATAAAATCTTTGGGTAACTCGCCCTGCGTCAACAGGGAAGATGCGGTAGAACTACCGGTATCGCCGGCGCTTGTCGTTATGGGTAATGCGGACAGCTTCATAGCTCTGTTTTCCTCTGTGAGGCCCGTTGGGCGAACTCGTCCATCTGTTTTTGTTCTATACGGTTTTCTCTGGCGACTTGCCTAGTTGCTTCGCGATCCTGTAATGTTTCAAACGCGTTTAACCGTTGCTGTTTTTCCCGCCATGCCTTCATTGCCAGATCCAAACGCGATGTCCACTGTAAAAGCTGTTGCCGATGCTGTTCAATCGCTTTATCCAGTGTCTGAATAAATTGCTGATAATTCTGCCAGCTATTGTTCGCCATTCCGCCGGACATGGTGGTGTTTAATTTTTGGCGATAATCATCCTGATAGTTCAATAGCATATTCAACTGCTGTTCAGCCTGCTGATGCGCCTGGCGCACCTGACCTAATTGACCGACGGCTTTCTCGACCTCTTTCTGCGCCAAATCACGCAGCGTAATTAAAGGAGACGTGTTTTTCATCTGCTCTCCTGATTGTTACGAGGGAAAATAGTATTCAGCGCCTGACAAGCCTCGTCATAGCCGCTGCGCTCGAACATACCCTGCTGTAAAAAGGCTTCCATCTGCGGGTACAGGCGAATGGCTTTATCAAGCAATGGATCGCTGCCGGCGGCATAAGCGCCGACGCTGACCAAATCGCGGTTGCGCTGGTAGCTGGATAGCAGTTGTTTAAACTGGCGGACTTCAGCGTAGTGATTTTCATCAATCAATGCAGTCATGGCGCGGCTGATTGAGGCTTCTATATCAATCGCCGGATAGTGACCGGACTCCGCCAACTGACGCGACAGAACGATATGTCCGTCAAGAATGGCGCGCGCGGAATCCGCGATGGGATCCTGCTGGTCGTCCCCTTCGGTTAATACGGTATAGAAAGCCGTGATAGAACCGCCGCCGTGAATGCCGTTGCCGGCGCGTTCCACCAGCGCCGGTAATTTGGCGAAGACGGAAGGCGGGTAGCCTTTGGTGGCCGGCGGTTCGCCAATCGCCAGTGCGATTTCACGCTGAGCCATGGCATAGCGCGTCAGTGAATCCATGATTAACAAAACATGTTGACCCCGGTCGCGAAAATCTTCCGCAATGCGCGTCGCATACGCGGCGCCCTGCATCCTCAACAGCGGCGACACGTCGGCGGGGGCGGCAATAACGACGGATCTGGCGCGCCCTTCGGCGCCCAGAATATTTTCAATGAAGTCTTTGACTTCACGACCACGTTCGCCGATCAGACCGACGACAATGACGTCAGCCTGGGTATAGCGCGCCATCATGCCTAATAATACGCTTTTACCAACGCCGGAGCCGGCGAATAGCCCCATACGTTGACCGCGCCCCACGGTCAGCAGGGCATTAATGGCGCGCACGCCCACATCCAGCACGTGTTCAATCGGCGTTCTTTGCAACGGGTTGAACGGCGCGGTAATTAACGGCGCGCGATAGCCGGTATCCGGCGACGGCAATCCGTCCAATGGTTTGGCGCTGCCGTCCAATACGCGACCCAATAGCTCCGGACCCAGCGGAAGTTGTTTGCCCTGCGAACTGTTATCTAAATCAACGCGGGCATAAACGCGGGCGCCGGGGGTGATGCCTTCGACCTCTTCCAAAGGCATCAGGAAAAGCCGTTGTCCATTAAAGCCAACGACTTCGCTTTCCACTTCGTCTACCTGACTGCCGTTTTTACGTTCGATAAGGCAGGTCGCACCCAGCGGCATATGCAAGCCGGTCGCTTCCAAAACCAACCCCGTAGCCCGGGTCAGACGGCCGTAGCGACGTGTGGATGGCGTGCCGCCAATCCGATTCTCAAATGAATCCAGAGCGTCGAGCCAACGCCCGAGGCGCGAGGTCATCATAGTTCTCCCGGCGCCGCCAGGCGGCAGAGTTCATGCCAGCGGGTAGCCAGGCTGGCATCCAGATCGCCTTCCTCGGCGCTGACTTTACAGCCGCCGGGATGCAGTTGATTATCCGCTAACAGTTTCCAGCCGTGCAGACTGAGCGTCGGCCCCAATGTCTGTTCGACTCGCTCAAGATCCGCAGGATGCACACGCAATTGCGGCTTACCGGAAAACATCGGTTCCTGTTGGATCAACTGTTGGATTTGGCTGAGCAGCGCGGTGCCGTCACAGACCGGCGGCTGCCCCAGAATTTGTTTGGCCGCGGTTAAAGCCAGTTGCATCAGTCGGGCAGGGATGACGCTGTCCAGCGCATCCAGCGTCTGCTGGAATTCGGTAACCATCTGCTGCATCTGTTCAACCATTGGCTGCTGCTGCTGAGAAGCATCCAGCAACCCTTGCTGCCGACCGGCATTTAAACCTTCCTGATAACCAGCGTCATAACCCTGCTGGCGGCCTTGGGCAAATCCTTCTTCGCGGCCTTGTTGCATCGCCTGCTGACGCAGCGAAATCAGTTCATCGTCAGCCAATGGACTCACGTCGGTCACGACTTCCGGCTCAATGATCTCCGGCTCTTTGACAGCAGGTTTGTTGGGCTCGGACAAATCATTCAACTGCCAGGGTTGCCAGTCGAGATTGATAGAGGCATTAGACATAAGCATCCTCGCCGCCGCCAATGATCATTTCCCCGCTGTCCGCCAGACGACGAACAATAAGCAGAATGGCTTTCTGTTCGTTTTCCACCTGCGACATGCGCACAGGGCCACGGGTGGCCAGGTCGTCGCGCAGGATTTCCGCCGCGCGCTGGGACATATTGCGCAGGAACTTCTCGCGTAATGGTTCGTCGGCGCCTTTCAATGCCAGCAACAGGGATTCGGATTCGACTTCCTGCAACAAACGCTGAATGCTGCGGTCGTCCACGTCCACCAAATTCTCGAACAGGAACATTTCGTCGATGATTTTCTGCGCCAGTTCGCCGTCGAATTCCCGCACCGCATCGATAACCGCTTCTTCCTGCTGTGCTTTCATCAGGTTGATAATCTCGGCTGCGGTACGCACCCCGCCCATCTTGCTGCGTTTGAGATTCTGGCCGTCCAGCAGGCCGTTCAGTACATCGGTCAGTTCGGCCAATGCCGCCGGCTGTATGCCGCCAAAGGTGGCGATACGCAACATGACGTCATTACGCAGACGCTCGTCAAATAGCGCAAGGATATCGGCCGCCTGCGCACGTTTCAGATGCACCAATATGGTGGCGATAATCTGCGGATGCTCGTCGCGAATCAAATCGGCGGCGGATTGCGGCTCCATGAAATTGAGCGTTTCCATACCGGTCGTGGTTTCGCGGCTTTCCAGGATATCTTCCAGCAGGCTTGACGCGCGCTCTTCTCCCAGCGCTTTGACCAGGACCGAGCGCAGATAGTCGCTCGCGTTGATGCTCAGCGCCGCGAATTGTTCCGAATTCGCTTCAAACTCTTTCAGTACTTCCATTAACTGCTGTTGTGAAACCTGACGAACATTCGCCATCGCCGCGCTGAGGTGCTGCACCTCTCTGGTCGAAAGGTGGGTAAATACCTCTGCGGCTCGGTCTTCACCGATGGTCATCAATAAGATGGCGCTTTTCTCTGTTCCTGTCAGGCTCATAGTTCACTACTCATCCATTCACGAATGACCAACGCGACGACGCGCGGATCGTTCTCTGCCAGTTCACGTATGCGCTGGCTTTGCAGCTCCGCGCTGATACGTTGTTGCGATTTTCTCTGCTGTTCTGCTTCTGAACTGCTCAGGTTGACGACGACATCGTCATCTCCGCCTTTAGCCATGGCTGCCGCCGTCTCGGCCGCTTCTTGTTGCTGAGCTTTCTTCTGCAACTGCGGACGAACCAGTTTGCGCCATAATATCCAGGCGACAATCAGTACCAGCAACCAGCGACCCGCCTCTATCAGCAGATCGAAAAACGCCTGTTGTTGCCAGAAGGGGAGTTCGCCGGTGCCTTCCGCTGAATCCATAAACGGCGTATTAACCACGTTCAAGGAGTCGCCGCGTTCAGCCGAGAACCCCATCGCTTCACGGGCGACGCTTTCAATCTGCTTGATTTGATCTTCAGTCAGCGCGACCGGTTTACCATCTTCGCCGGGGGGTAAATAGTTAACGATGATTGCCGCGGACAACCGTTTTACGCCGCCGCTGCTGTGCTTGGTATGCAGAATGGTTTTATCGACTTCGTAGTTTGTCGTGGCATCGTTACGGATGTTGGACGTCTGCATAGCGGTATTGGCGCTGGTATTGGCCTGAGCGCCCGCTGCATTATTATTTTGCTGTCCGGCCTGATTATTGGCGTTGGCGTTATTATTCGGTTGCGTCTGGATGGGCGCGGTAGGCGCGGGAGCCGGTTGATTAGACAACGCGCCAGGCACGCCGCCGACGTTTGGGCCGCCTCTTTGTTCGCTTTGGCTGGTTTGCTGCGAGCGAATCGCGGCCTTATCGGGCGACTTATTGGGCTGATACTGCTCATCGGTCTGTTCGCGGGCGGCAAAGTCGATTTGCGCGGTCACCTGCGCATGCACGTTGCCCATGCCGACGATAGGCGCGATGATGGCCTCTATGCGACGCTGATACATGGCTTCGACTTCGTTGCTGTATTTGAGCTGAGCCGCGTTCAGGTCGCGGCCGCTGCCGCCGGCCTGGGTGAGCAGACGCCCTGTCTGGTCAACGACGGTAACGTTGTCCGGGGGCAATCCTGCAACGCTGCTGGAAACCATATAGACGATGGAATTAATTTGTCCTTCATCCAGGGCCCGGCCTGGTTGCAGTGTCAAGGTTACCGCGGATGACGGGGATTTCTGCTCGCGAACAAAGAGCGAGGGCTTGGGAATAGCCAAATGTACGCGCGCGTTTTGCACCGGCCCCAGCGTTTCAATGGTTCTGGCAAGCTCGCCTTCCAACGCGCGTTGATAATTGATCTGCTCGCTGAATTGGCTGATGCCGAATTTTTCCTGATCGAGCAGTTCAAACCCGACGGCGCCGCCCTTAGGCAAGCCCAGTTGCGCCAGGCGCAAACGTGTTTCATGAACATTTTCGGCCGGGATCATTATCGCGCCGCCGCCATCGGCAAAGCGATAAGGAATATTAAGTTTTGTCAATTCGCTGACGATAGCGCCGCCATCACGGTCATTGACATTACTATACAGCACCCGATAGTCGGGCCCTTTGGCCCATAAGGCCAGCGCGACGACAATAGCGATAGCTGCCGCCGCTGCAATCAATAGAGGAACCTTCGGATTGGCGCGTAAGCGGTTGAGTATTTCGCCAAAGCCGCTTTTACCGGTAGCTGTGCCGGTTATCGAGGCGCTCATACCCGATCTCTGCTTGGTTGTTGAACGGTATACTTAACGTTGTTACGTAACAAAACAGAACTCCCTGAATGCCAATCAATAAAACAAGTCACCTACATTTGCAGGCATGTCATTATTTTCCGTAAAAGAAAAATCGATGGGTCGATAAGCCCCTCTTTTTCACGCTAATTGGGCGATTTAGTACAAAAAGGATGTGATAGGGTGTTTGACCTAAAGTAGCGATAGCAAAGATCCGCTGATTTCACGACGTAATATCGCCGGTAACCGCTTCACTTCATTCAACTATCGCCGTTTGCGGCAATGAAAATAACGTACTTTATAATTAGCGAGGGGATATGTCCGTTCAAGGTATCGAAGGGGTATTACAGCAATTGCAGGTTAACGCTTTGCAGGCTGCAAACACGTCGGTTTCCCGACCTGCGGTAGAACCCGGTTTCGCCACCGAGCTCAGGTCGGCAATCGATAAAATCAGCGAAGTGCAGCAGCAGTCCCGTGCGCAGGCGCAGGCTTTTACCCTGGGCAAGCCCGGCGTAGCGCTGAATGACGTGATGGTCGATCTGCAAAAATCCTCAATATCCATGCAGATGGGCATTCAGGTGCGCAATAAACTGGTTTCGGCATACCAGGAAGTGATGAATATGAGTGTGTAGGATAATAATCAATTTATTTATAAGTTAAGCCATTATCCTGTTGTCGAGTTCATTACAGGTCGCTCAGTGGCGGATGTTTTCCAGCTCTTCTTCGGTCAGGCCAGTGGCTTCCTAATCCGTTGCCAGTGGTATCCCGTCGTTTAATCAACGGCAGGTTTCGCGGTATTTTCATGTTACGCTGAAAAACCAGCTTATCCGTTTGCTGGTTTCAGAGGCGGGATTCAGTTTTCTATTTTACGGTTTTGTCTAGGTCGCCAGGTAGTAGCTTTTGTCCGGCAAACTGGGCATATACCGTATTGACGGTATGCTGTTTACGCGAGGTGCCCATTAGCGAACTCAGCTCATTCATTCTGTTTTGCAGCAGTTGTTTTATCTGCGCTTCATTTTCAAGAATTTCCTGTAAAATTCGGCGAAAATGCAATTGCATAACGCTATCTAAATTGGTCGGAATGGGCGTTGTGCTCAATTTCTCGACGGATTGAATATAAATAATCTCTTGATCAACCAACTCGTCCCATTGCCCGCCAGAGGCAAGACCAAGGATCTTTCTGCTGAGGGATTGCAGTTGCTTATAATCTTTAAGAAGTTGGCGGAGATTGTCCATTTTATGCTTCCTGTGCCGGTTGATAGTTGGGACCAATCTGACGCCAGGCATCGGCAATGTTTTCCAACAACTTCTCCACTTCTTCAATAGCTTTTATGTCGTTATGCAGATTGGCGATCATCAACCGCTGCGCCATATAGTCATATAACGCCGACAGATTTTCCGCCAGCTCACCGCCTTTCTCTACGTCCAAACCGGCTTTAAGTCCATTAGTGATAATGTCGATTGCTTTAGACAAGGCAATACCTTTATTGGCGATGTCGCCTTGTTGTATCAAAATGCGTGCTCTGACCATCGCGCTTTTCGCCCCGTCAAATAACATTACAATCAATTGATGAGGGCTGGCGCTCATTACGCCACTTTCCAGGCCCACGCGCGCATAGGCCTGACTGCCGTTTCTAGTGTACATCGCGGCTCCTTCTTAGCTGCTGCTGGTTTTGCTTAATGCGGCGAGTTGCGTTGTCAGATAATCACTGGTGCTGTTCATCTGCGAAACCAGCGTATCTAACTGAGTGAACTGCGCTTTATATCGGGCGATGGTGGCCTCGATGCTGACTTGCGTATTGTCATACTGCTTCTGTAATGTTTTTAGCGTGGAGGCAATCCCGTCTTTTGCAGCCTGGATAGCACCATCTTTAGAATCCAGAACATTATCCAGATAAGTATGAACCTGGGTGGCAAAACCTGTGGTTTTCCCGTCGCCCGCAAAGAACTCCGTCACGCTGCCGGATTTTTCTTTCAGTGCTGTTTGCAGTTTTTCCGTGTCGACTTCCAGTACCCCGGTAGTGGCATTTTGCTTAATCCCGAGTTCATTCAGGGTGCTAATATCCATTCCGCCTTGGGCATTGGAGATCTGTGTTTTCAGCTTGTTCTGAATATTACGTAACGTGCTATTACCAAGTAACACGCCATTACTTGAGTCTTGCGCATCGGCGCCGGAGTCAACGGCGGTGTATTTTGTTAAGGTGCCGATCGTGGTTTGCAGCGAGTTATAGGCATCCACCCATTCCTGAATAGCTTTCTGCATTGGTTCTATATTGCTGGCAATATCAAGCGTTTCCGGCGAGCCGGAAGTGGTTTTCGCTTTTAGCGACAGCGATACGCCGTCGATGGCATCGGTGATGGTATTGCTCTGACGTGTTACAGTAATGCTGTTGATAACGACTTCGGCGTTTTGCGCGGCGGTTTGTTGCGTCAGGGCGCCGCTATTGGTGTCTGCGGAGTAGTTGAGCTTGCTGTTCAACGTGTCGTCACCGGTGACGCTAATGCTTATTTTGGCGTCAGTGCCGGTTTCTTTCGCCGTGATGGCCAGATAATAGCTGTCATCATCCGCTTTAATAATACTGGCGCCGACCCCACTATCCGCTTTGTTAATTGCGTCACGGATCCCCTCCAGCGAGGTCTGGCTGTCGGTAAGCGTAATTTCCAGCGGTTCTTCACGTCCCGGCTGGCTGATGGTCAGCGTTCGGGTTCCACCTGAGGTTTCTCCCTGCTTATCGGTACTGCTGGTGAATTCAGACGAAAGCAATGAATGTGCGGTGGCAAGGCTATTGACTTCAATACTATATGAACCGGAAGACGCGCTGCTGGTTGTGGTAGCCGTAAAAGCGCTATTGGTGCTGCTGACCGTTGTTTTATTGATTGAACTGGCTTTGGTCAACGCTTCGTTGGCGGACTCCAGTTTGGTTAACGCCGTTTTCAGCGTGTCGAAAGCTTTATCCCGGTTTTCATACAGCGTTTGCTGGGTCTTGATTGGGGTAAGGCGCGTTTGCTCATTGGTCGTCAATTGAGACAGGATATCGCTTAAGCCGCTGGTAGAGCCGGTGAAACTGATGCTGGCCATTATGCTTCCTTATAAAATATTTCACATGTCGTGGAAAGGGTATCGGCAATACAAGTGGAAAGTTTAGCTTTACCCATAAAAGAAAAAACAGGCGGTAATTACAGTGTATTCAATCATTACGGCGATTTAAATAACGGTACCGCATTAAATTGTCTGACGGGATTTTTTCTGAAAATAATTTTAAAGCTTCTTTCAAGGGTGCCGATACAGGTTAGGACGGTGATGAAAGCCGTGGGCTACAGCCCGAACCTAAACCGACTTGAATTGCAATTAAGGAACATAATTATGGCAGTCATTAATACTAACAGCCTGTCGCTGATAGCTCAAAACAACCTGAACAAATCTCAGTCTGCACTGGGGACGGCTATTGAACGTCTGTCTTCCGGCTACCGTATCAACAGCGCCAAAGACGATGCCGCAGGTCAGGCGATCGCCAACCGCTTTACCGCCAATATCAAAGGCCTGACTCAGGCTGCCCGTAACGCCAACGACGGTATCTCCATCGCTCAGACCACTGAAGGTGCGTTGAACGAAATCAACAACAACCTGCAACGTGTCCGTGAACTGACCGTGCAGGCAAACAACGACTCTAACTCTGCGGATGACCTGGTTTCCATCAACAACGAAATCGTTGACCGCGTAAAAGAAATCAACCGCGTTTCCGCACAGACTCAGTTTAACGGCGTGAAAGTACTGGCTACCGCCCAAAATCTGTCTATCCAGGTTGGCGCGAATGATAATGAAACCATCGATATCAGCCTGAAGAAAATCGATTCCACGACGCTGTTCGCTGGAAATACTAGATTGTCCAATATCACTGAAAGTAGCACCGGTGCTGGTTCTGTGGGTATTCTGGAGACTTATAATGCTGCTACCGGCGCAACGGCTGCAACCGCAACGGTTGCAAGCGGTCTGTTGGCTCAAATTGATAAAGCCATCTCCGACGTTGACTCCCTGCGTAGCAGCTTGGGTGCAAGCCAGAACCGCTTTGAATCCACCGTTACCAATCTGAACAGCACGGTAACCAACCTGACCTCCGCCCGTAGCCGTATTGAAGATGCGGATGTGGCGACGGAAGTATCCAACATGAGCAAAAACCAGATTCTGCAACAGGCAGGTACGTCCGTATTGGCTCAGGCTAATCAGGTTCCGCAGACCGTACTGTCTCTGCTGCAATAATCTAGTCGCATCAATCGTAATAAATAGCGTAAAAAATAGCGGGTTTTATACCCGCTATTTTTATTTATGTTCTTTATACTAGAAGTTCTCCAGACAGGTATATCTGAATCAGATCCTGATATGGTATGCCGGTGTTATCCCTATGATGAAGCGCTCAATATGAAAAAGTCGTCCGCAAAAGCTTTCGTTGCCAAGCAGCAAAACACACATTCTGCAGTGAATAAGAAAATCAAATTGGCGGCAGAGTGGCTTTCAACGCAGCCGGGAAAGGCTTTGCGGTTAGTAACGGAACTGTTACAAAAAGATGCTCAGAATCCGTTGCTGCTGGTGATTGCAGGAAGAGCACAGCAAAAGCTCGGTAATTTTTTTGAAGCGGAGCGCTATATTGACGAGGCGCTGAAACTTTACCCATCGTATGTTGAGGCCTTGCATGCCAAGGCGGATTTGCTGTACCGCAAAGAACGGCTGGAAGAAGCGGAAATATACTTATCTGATGTAATAAAGACGGTAGCGAAGGCGGAATCAAGGCCTTTGCGGTCGACTCAGGCGACGGTTTTGCAGAAGTTGAAAAAATATGAACAGGCGGAGGAGATCTTCAAAGAATTGATAAAAGAGGATCCCGGCAACTGGCTGTATTGGAGCAATATGGGGATGATTAAGCAGGATCTCGGATATTTTGACGAGATGGATGCGGTTTATCAAAAGGGCGAGACAACCACTAAAAACAATCCCACTCCATTTTTTAACCGCATTGTCGGCGCACACTATCACCCCGAAAGAACGGCTGAACAGATTTTAGCGCTATGTAAGTCATGGCAGCCTATCTTTAAACCTACTGAGAAAGTGCGTCGTGCTATTGCCGAGAATAAAACAGCTAATAAACGGTTGCGTATTGGCATGATTTCCGATGGTTTTCGTTCTCATCCAGTGGGGAATATGATTACTATAGGGCTGGCGCATATCCCGGAATCACAAATAGAGCTTTACGCCTATAGCACTAACTATAGCGAAGATCATATCACGCAAAAAATACAAGGTATTTGCGCCCAATGGAAAGTGATTGCCGATACTCCCCATGATGCGCTGGCGCAAATAATCCGTGAGGATAAGATTGATATATTGTTCGACTTATGCGGCTATAACGCCAATAGCCGTATGTTGACCATGCAACTGGCTCCCGCGCCGATTCAAATAAAGTGGGTGGGAGGGTTGATTAGCAGTACCGGTCTGGAAACGATGGATTATCTGTTAAGCGACCATGTGGAAACGCCGCCAGGGGTGGATGCGTTATATACTGAAAAGTTGATTCGCCTGCCGGATGACTATATCTGTTATGATCCTCCTCATTATTTGCCGCCGATTAGTGGTCTGCCGGCGACAAGCAAGGGATATATCACATTTGGATGTTTTAATAACGCATCGAAAATAAATGATGTCTTGTTGGAGCAATGGGCCATTATTTTACACGCAGTTCCGAATTCGCGGTTATTTTTGAAAAGTTTTAACTATAAAAATCAGTCATTGAGTGAACGTATTTATGCCACGTTGGAGAAATATGGAATTGTTCGTGAACGCGTTAGAGTTGAAGGATCATCGCCGCATAAGGAACTGTTAGCCAGCTACAACGACGTCGATATCGCCCTGGACCCATGGCCTTATTCCGGCGGGCTGACCACTTGTGAAGCGATGGCAATGGGCGTACCCGTTGTTACTTTACCTGGGCCGACATTTGCCGGTCGCCATTCCGCTTCTCATTTGGTTAATGCCGGTATGCCGGAACTGGTCGCCAATGACTGGGAGCAATATATTAATATCACCGTAGGGATTGCGAATGATTTAGATAGTTTAAGCGTTATTCGTCAGCACCTGCGAGATATATTACTTTCGTCTCCCGTCTGTGACGGTAAACGTTTCGCCAAACATTTCTCTGATGCCATGCGCGCAATATGGCAGCGTTATTGTGAAGGGAAAGAGCCGGAGGCATTGACGCTGAGTAGTGATTTTTCGCCTTATTTCCATGATGATAATCAGCCAGTTACATTGCAGCACCCTGTCGATGCGATTGCTCTGGGTAATAATAACGTATCGGACGGCTTCAGTTTCCAACTGCCTGGCAAAGTTATTACCATTGATAATGGCGGCGGCATGGTTACCGGTTCAAATTTTATTAATTTAACCGCTACCGACGCTTTCCACTTTGTTATCATGGATATCATCGGTGCGGTTGAAGAAAAACATTTGCCGCTGCGTAAAAAATCCATACAGCACATCAAATTACATGGCTTGGGTGACGGTAATCCGACGCCTGTCTCTATGTGTCTTGCCCCTGAATACAGTAGTGATCTGAAACCATTAACAATAAATGGAGAACTACAAGAAAAGATTACTGGAAAACAAGTACTTGCTGAGATAGTTGCGCAAACGTCAAAGCTCGATCATATCCATGGTCTGGATCATCTTGACTGGCTTATTTTGGATAACCGCTATGATATCAGAAAAGCCATTGCTCATGGTGAGCGTATTCTGTCGGGCTGCCTTGCTGTTCAGGTGCGTATCACCTTTACACAAACGCATCAGGATCAACTACTGTTCGGTGATATTACCGCGTTGTTGACGAATTATGGTTTTGTTTTCCATACGCTGAAAAATATTGAATATGCTCAGCCTGTTACGATTGATGAGCAGAAAACGCTGGCGTCATCAAAAATGATTTCGGCTATCGCGGTATATGTGCCAGATGATGCTCGTCTAAAATCATTTTCTTCAGAACAGCGTGAAAAGCTGGCCTTTATTCTGCATACCGTCTACAGCATTCACGATTTGACTTATTCCATACTGGCAATGGATTCAATCGTTCGTGCGAATACTTATGCTAATGAAACAGTATTTATAAACACTCCTCCGGTGAAAAAACACTCTTTGCCGCAAAAGCTTATCGTTAGTTTGACATCTTATCATAAGCGTTTTAAAACGCTTCACATGACATTGGATTGCTTGCTTAAGCAGTCCGTTAAGCCAGATAAAATTATTTTATGGATTGCGAAATCTGAACGTTCTCAGTTACCTGAAAAGGTGCTTGCATTTCGCTCTCAGGGACTTGAGATAAAATTCTGTGAGGATATTCGTTCATATAAGAAAATTGTTCCTACGCTTGTTGAAGATCCTAACGTATTTATTATTACCGCAGATGATGATCTCCAGTATAAAACTGATTGGTTGGAAAAGCTGATTGATGCTTGGGACGGAAATTATAAAACCGTAGTGGCATGGCGGGCGCATCAAATTGTACTTGATAGAGATAATTTACCAATTTCTTATAATAAATGGATTTGGGATAGCAAAAACACCGAGCCAGAATATTCTTGCCTGTTGTTTCCAACCTCTGGAGCTGGGGTGCTTTACCCACCACACTGCTTTTATAAGGATGTGATTAACAGTCAGATTTTTCAAAAATTATGCTCTGGTACTGATGATGTATGGCTTTATTGGATGTGCCGACTAAAAGGTATTAACTTTAAAGTGATTGATGAAAAAATGGACTTGAGAGAATGGGTTAGTGTTGAGTCGGAAGCGTTGTGGCATAAAAATTTATTAAAAGGGCAGAATGATAAAAATATCAACAACATGATTCGCCACTATGGATTCGTGGAGGATAATGGTTCTGTTGATGACAGTAATTTATCAGAAAATGAGAATGTTTTTTCTTTTTCTCATGTAAATAAACTTGTCTACATGTATCTGCCTAATAAGCTTGATTATATACAGAATGTAATTAGAGCCAATAAAAGTTTTTATGAATCGGAAATGCTAGTGGATATAGCCTCGAGAACAAAAAAAGGGGCTGCTATTATCGATATCGGCGCTAATATTGGTAATCACACTGTCTATTTCGGTTTATTTTGTGGAGCGGAAAGAGTGTTATCTTTTGAACCACAAAAAGATGTCTATGATACTTTAGTGAAAAATATAAAATTAAACTCAATTGGTGACAAAGTAACGGCATTTCAAATGGGACTTGGTAGTAAAGAAAACACTGCTAGGCTAGGTATGGTGGATGAGAAGAATATTGGCATGACCAAACTAGAAATTAGTGGGGCAGGCGGTATTAGAATATCCACTTTAGACACTATAATTGAGAATGAGCCACTAAGTTCGATATCAGTCATTAAGATTGATGTTGAAGGCATGGAAATGGAGGTGTTACGAGGAGCAGTGAACACTCTTGAACTCCATGGACCGGTGATATATGCAGAAGCAGCAACTAAATCTGAATTTGATGCAATAAAAGGTTTTTTATCAAGTTTTGGATATACTGCGACTAAGCGTTTCAATGCGACGGCAACATACTTATTTGAAAAAGCATAATACATAGTTCTATGTAAGTATTAACATGTTTTCTTTGGGGGGGCATGTTAATACGATGTATATTCAAAGTATAATTCAGCGATTGCAGGATAAGACTATCATGAAAATAGCCATTGCCGGAACAGGGTATGTTGGATTGTCCAATGCGATGCTTTTGGCTCAGCATAATGAAGTTGTTGCTGTCGATGTTGTAGCTGCAAAGGTTGCAATGTTGAATGATAAAGTGTCTCCTATCGTTGATAAAGAGATTGAAGATTTCATTCATCATAAGGCATTGAATTTCAAAGCAACATTGGATGCGTCAACCGCATATCAAGACGCAGATTTTATTATTATCGCCACGCCTACTGATTATGATCCGAAAACAAATCATTTCAATACGGATTCTGTCGAATCAGTGATACGGCAGGTGCTGTCTTTCAATCACAATGCGGTGATGGTGATTAAGTCAACGGTACCGGTTGGTTATACGCAGGAAATAAAAAGTAAATTCAATACGGATAATATCATATTTTCACCTGAATTTTTAAGAGAAGGGAAAGCCCTTTACGACAACCTTTATCCATCACGTATTGTGGTGGGTGAACGTTCCGAGCGTGCTGAGCAGTTTGCTAAGTTATTATTACAGGGAGCAGTTAAAAAAGATGTTCCTGTTTTATTCACTGAGTCTACAGAAGCAGAAGCGATTAAATTATTTTCGAATACTTATTTGGCAATGCGAATTGCTTATTTTAATGAGTTAGATACCTATGCTCAGTCTTTAGGCCTGCAAAGCAGACAGATCATCGAGGGAATAGGTCTGGATCCAAGAATTGGCAATCACTATAATAATCCTTCATTCGGTTATGGTGGCTATTGCCTTCCCAAAGACACAAAGCAATTATTAGCGAATTATGCCAGCGTGCCGAATAACATCATTCAGGCTATTGTAGCAGCTAATAGTACACGTAAAGATTTTATTGCGGAATCAATAATAAAAATGAATCCGAGCGTCGTTGGCATTTACCGACTGGTGATGAAAGCTGAATCTGATAATTTCAGAGCTTCTGCTATTCAGGGGATAATGAAACGGATAAAATCAAAGGGTATTCGTGTTATTGTTTATGAACCAGCGATGCTGGAGACCGAGTTTTTTCACTCCCTGGTGCTTAATGATTTATTGGAATTTAAAAAAAGCTCAGATGTTATTCTGGCAAATAGAATGTCTACTGATTTAAACGATGTGATAGAAAAGGTTTATACGCGAGATATTTTTGGGAGCGACTGATAAATAGTATATGCACCCTCAAGATACGAACCTATTTTTTTGTAGGGTTTTCAATGTTAATTTTTCTAAAGTTTCCTTCCCCTGTGCCGATGAAGGAAAGAGATTTACCTAAAATAAAAAATTGAGCAAGGTGGCCCCGATGGCGGTTATCAATACCAATCTTTTTTCTCTTACGGTTCAAAAACACGGCAACAAGACGACGTCCTCTCTGAGTTCCGCTATTGCACGACTTTCCTCTGGGTTGCGTATCAACGGCGCTAAAGACGATGCCGCCGGGCAGGCGATCGCCAATCGTCTCACCGCCAATATTAAAGGGCTGAGCCAGGCCGCGGGCAACGCCAATGACGGTATTTCATTATCCCAGACGGCACAAGGCGTTCTGGATGAAATCAATAATCGCCTGCAACGGGTCCGTGAACTGACCGTTCAGGGATTGAACGACACCTATGCAGGTGAAACCGGCGACAGCATTCAGGCCGAAATCAATCTGAATCTTAAAGAGATTGACCGCCTGAATCAGTGGGCCTCTTTCAATGGTATTCCGCTATTGGACGGTAATGGCGGCACCAAGTCGCTGCAGGTTGGCGCCCACGATCATGAAACGCTGGATATTGATCTGGGACCGCCCGGATTCAGCGTACAGGAACTGGGGTTGCTCGACATGACGGTTCAGGGAACGCCGGGCAGGGTTACGCCGGTTTCTTCGCTGACGGGAACATCCAGCCGCATTAATCTGGACGACGCGACCTATACGACGGTGGCGTATGTCCCCTCGGATAACAACCCCAATCTGGTAACGCCCTCACGCGGCGGCAGTCGGGATGTGGTGCAACTGGATGGCTCGGGTGGAAGACTGATGAATGTGTCGATCAGCGCATCCCACGATACCGATACCTTGCTGAATAATGTACGCCTGGGCGTCAGCAGCGCCATCATTAGTAACACGGCCAGTGAATCGCTCTCCAGCAGAAGCTATCTGAATAGCAATGGCGATCCGTTATCTCTGACTCAACCCGGTATCGTCCGCTCTGGCGGTAAATACTGGATCCAGCATCAGTACAATGGCGGGGCGTATTACTATGAAGCCGAACTGACGGTTTATGGCGATCAGCATAAGATCGCGGCTCAGGCGGTATCGAATACGCGTGTGGCGCAGGCTGATATGCCTGGCGGCATATCCAGCGCGCTGGAGTATGCGCCTTCTGTATCCAAAGCCAGCGCCGACTATAGCCTTACGCTGGATGGAACAGATGAAACCGGCAATGCCAACATGGAATTGGTTCATCTGGGCGGGTATTACTACGTCGAGGAGCAGATCAGCGCCGGGCAATATGCTTATTATCGCGCCGATGTCACTATTAAAACCGGCGGTGCCCAGAATTCGATTGCCGTGACATCGGATCGCAGCCAGGTGATTTCAGTAAGCGACCAACCCTATGTCAGCGGTTCATCCGTGGCGCATCTTGACCCTGAGAATAACAATGTTCAGGTCAATTATGTGGAGCTTGCCGGCGGAACCTCTACTGATGTGATGCGTTCTGACGAGAACGGTGATTATATTTTTCACATTGGTGAATATGTTAATGGTGACGGTGCTTATAAAACGGCTAAGGTCATTCGCAATCAGAATGGTCAATACATGCTGCAAACCGTTAATGGTGCGGCGGAAGTCGTGTTGTATTACCCGCTCTCGTATTCCGTTTCGACTAACGTCGAAAATAACCGCTCTATATTGACGCTGCGTGAAGCCGATGTGGCGCAACGCCTGCGCAATCCACCCGATCCTCTGGCCGTTATCGACCAGGCCATTTCTCGGGTTGATGCCAAACGGGGTGAACTGGGGGCGCTGGAGAATCGATTACAGTCGCTGATTCAGAGCAATACCCAGACCAGTATAAATCTGGCAACTTCTCGTTCCCGAATAGAAGATGCGGATTATGCCGTCGAGGTTGCCAATATGACTCACGCACAAATACTACAACAGGCGTCGTCTTCGTTATTAACCCAAGCTAATCAAGTGCCGCAAACGGTGTTGACGTTATTGAAAGGATAACAAGCAGTGTAATGTGAGGAGATTGAACGATGGCTGTATATCGTCGTCCGGCAAAACAGGGGCAATTGGATGGTGCATGTGGTTTTTATGCGATCGTGAATGCACTGCATGTGCTGGAGCCAGAATTAGAGCAAAAAGAGTTGTTCTATATCACGTTGAGCGCTTTTCTGTCTGACGGAAATCCGATGGGATTTGTTGATGGCACGAGGCGCGGTACGATAAAAAACACGCTAAGTCGGGTCATCAGTTTGCTAAATAAGGATTATAGTTTTACTGATGATAAGAATGGAACGCCTTATCAGTTTGGTTTTAATATTCCTTTCTGGATAAAAGATAAAGAGCGTAACCGAAAAACCGTACTTGATACATTATCATCAGCTAATTATAGACGCGGACAAGTATGTATACTTGGTTATGAGTATTGTTCAGCGGAACGTGCGTATAACCATTGGACCGTGATTAAAAATGTTCGCGATAATATCTTGATGACATTCGATTCTGATGAAGAAGCTCGAACGATCTCACTCGATCATGCTCGAGTTGATAGCGGGCAAGGGAGAAATAATTCTAGACCGTACAATATTATTAGTGGTGATATTTTCATTATTTATAAAACGGAAATTTAACGATCCTAAAAAGGCGGGGTGGGGTATGATTGATGCAATAACGGTAAATTTTGAACGTCTCGGGGAATCCTTAAATAAACTGAGAGAGAAAAATAACAGCGGTAAGGCGCTGACGACTGAAATTATTGAAATTTATATGGGCGGATTCCATAGTAATAAAGGTGTGCCGGTTAATGACTCATGGAATGCGCAATTCGGAAAATATTTGAAGCGGCATGCGGTGGAATTGGGTATTTCCGAAAATCGGAAAAATGTACGAATTGGCAACACTACTGCATCGGAGTGGAATTTATTTATAGCTGCTGAATAAAGTGAATATGTGATGAACGGTATTATTTTTCCATATGTCAACTCAGTAGGTACAACAGATGATCGACTTGCCCGATGACGATATGCAAACGGTGATCTCCTCAAAGGGCGGATGATTTTCTGCGAAGCGCCTCCGCACTTCATATCCTACCGCTTCCCTGTAAAAGATAACCCGCTAAGCTAATCGGCAATCACCACCACAGGGATGCGGCGCCATGTCATCGCACGATGCGATCTTTAAGCAGTTTCTCAGCGATACCGAAATCGCGCGCGATTTTCTTTCTATCCATCTGCCGCCGGAAATCCGGCAACATTGTGACTTCACGACGCTGCAACGGGAGTCGGCCTCGTTTGTGGATGAAGAGTTGCGCTCGCGGGTGTCGGATATGCTTTATTCTTGCCGTACTTCGGCAGGTCGTGGTTACATTTATTGCGTGATCGAGCACCAGAGTTCGCCGGATCGTTTGATGTCGTTCCGACTGCTGCGCTACAGTTTGGCGGCGATGCAGCAGCATCTGTCGCAAGGGCATAAAACCCTGCCGCTGGTCGTGCCGCTGTTGTTCTATCACGGCGATCGCCGCCCGTATCCGTACAGCCTGAACTGGCTGGATGTTTTTGCCGATCCGATGCTGGCGCGGCAGATCTACACCACGGCATTCCCATTGCTGGATCTGACGGTCACCCCGGATGCGGAAATTAAAACCCATCGTCGAGCCGCCTTGCTGGAACTGGTGCTGAAACATATTCGCACGCGGGATATGCTGGAGTTGGCGCGGGATATCGGTATGTTGATGGAAATGTGGACACTGCCCTTGACGCAGCAGCGGGCGTTGATGTTTTATATTGCCCATATGGGGCGGACATCTGATGTACCGTCATTTATTGCAGCGCTGAAAACGTATCCGGGAGGGGAGCAGATGGCAACCATCGCGCAGGAACTGATGCAGCAGGGAAAGGAGAAGTGGCTGGCTGAAGGTCTGGAGCAAGGTTTAGAACAAGGCTTAGAGCAAGGCCTGGAGCAAGGCCTGGAGCAAGGCATGAAAGCCAGCGCATTACGCATCGCCCGCCAGATGCTGAAAAACGGTATGCCGCCACAGCAGGTGCAGCAGTTGACCGATCTGTCCGATGACGATATGCAGACGGTGATGTCAATCGCCGACGAATAATTTTCTGCGCAGCGCCGCCATGCTTTTTACCGTACCGCTTTCCTGATATTACCGATCCGCTAAGGTAGCGGTTAAGCAACCGCTACAGAGATGCGGCGCTATACAATCAATCCATTTGTTGTGTTAGATTTCTCCACAAGAGAACCTGTCTGTTTGCCTGAACTCTTCACCTGATCCCTTGAAAAGACGCATTGACTGTGTCATAAACGATCGCATTGATGATACGTATTGGGAGTGTGTATGAGTGGTATCAATAGTTCAACGGCTAAAAAGAGAGCAAATGTTACCGTGAATGCAGCGCTTCTGTCTGAAGCCAAAGCCTGTGGTATCAATCTTTCCTCTTTGCTTGAGGAATCGCTCAAAGAAAGATTGCGTCAGCATCGTCGCCAAAAATTTATTGCTGAAAATAAAGAGGCTTTTGAGTCTCATAATGCGTTTGTAGAAGCGGCCGGGTTATTTTCTGACGGTCACGGAGTGCTTTGATGGCACAGTTTGATGTTTACCGTAATCACGGCAAGGGTAAGGACTTTTATCCTTACTATATTGACATACAAAATGATCTTTTCAATGCATTGACCAGTCGTGTGGTCATTCCCATGACGGATATTAAAAACATATCGCCGATCAGAGGATTACATCCTGTGATTACTCTACAGGGGAAACCGTATGTGGTAGTCACTGATCTGATGACCAGCGTATTAGACAAGGATCTCAAACAGACTCCTGTTGCCAATGCCGTGTCGATTAGAAATGAAATTATCAGTGCCTTGGATCTACTGATTACGGGGATCTAAAATTGCTGGCAAGCATCAATGATGCCGTGCAGAACAACCCGGCAGAATCATTTTCTGCGCAGCGCTTCCACACTTCATATCCTACCGCTTCCCTGTAAAAGATAACCCGCTAAGCTAATCAGCAACCATCACCACAGGGACGCGGCGCCATGCCATCGCACGATGCGATCTTTAAGCAGTTTCTCAGCGATACTGGAATCGCGCGCGATTTTCTTTCTATCCATCTGCCGCCGGAAATCCGGCAACATTGTGACTTCACGACGCTGCAACGGGAGTCGGCCTCGTTTGTGGATGAAGAGTTGCGCTCGCGAGTGTCGGATATGCTTTATTCTTGCCGAACTTCGGCAGGTCGTGGTTACATTTATTGCGTGATCGAACACCAGAGTTCGCCGGACCGCTTGATGGCGTTTCGACTGCTGCGCTACAGTTTGGCGGCGATGCAGCAGCATCTGTCGCAAGGGCATAAAACCCTGCCGCTGGTGGTGCCGCTGTTGTTCTATCACGGCGATCGCCGCCCATATCCGTACAGCCTGAACTGGCTGGATGGCTTTACCGATCAGGTGCTGGCGCGGCAGATCTACACCACGGCGTTCCCGTTGCTGGACTTGACGGTCACCCCGGATGAGGAAATTAAAACCCATCGTCGGGCCGCCTTGCTGGAACTGGTGCTGAAACATATTCGCACGCGGGATATGCTGGAGCTGGCGCAGGATATCGGCATATTGATGGAAATGTGGACACTGCCCTTGACGCAGCAGCGGGCGTTGATGTTTTATATTGCCCATGTGGGGCGGACATCTGATTATCGGGCCTTTATTGATGGGTTAACCGAACCTTTAACCGGCGCACGGGAGGAAAATATGGAAACCATCGCGAACCAACTGAAACGTGAAGGTTTTGAGAAAGGGCTTCAGCAGGGAAAGGAAAAGTGGCTGGCTGAAGGTCTGGAGCAAGGCATAGAGCAGGGGCTGGAGCAAGGCATGAAAGCCAGCGCATTACGTATCGCCCGCCAGATGCTGAAAAACGGTATGCCGCCGCAGCAGGTGCAGCAAATGACCGATCTGTCCGATGACGATATGCAGACGGCGATGTCAGTCGCCGACGAATAATTTTCTGCAAAGCGCCTCCACACTTCTACCATACCGCTGCCTTCAGATTGCCGAGCCGTCACGGTAGTCGGCAACCACCACAGGGACGCGTTGCCATACCATCGCACGATGCGATCTTTAAATCGCCGGGGAGATATTCCTCAAACCCTCATTCCCAATAATTCAAAATAAGCGAGTGAACTCTGTTCGCCTGCGGCGTTATCATGTCATCCATAATCCGTAGCTGTTTGATTTTTTAACTAATAATCACTTAACGGAATGAGGTATGTTATGACTGATAGTGCTTTCACATCCATAGATAAGGTACCGGCGCGCAAAGGCGCGGAAATTCTGCTCGAGATACTGGCCAGCGAAGGGGTCGAATATATTTTTGGTAATCCGGGTACGACTGAGCTGCCGCTGATGGATGCGCTGGTAGGCAAACCCGATATCAGCTATATCCTGGCGTTGCAGGAGGCAAGCGCGGTCGCCATGGCGGATGGTTATGCGCAGGCGGCCCGTAAGCCCGGCTTTCTGAATTTGCATACGGCCGGCGGTCTGGGACACGGCATGGGTAATTTGCTCAACGCCAAGATTTCCCATACGCCGCTGGTCGTGACGGCCGGTCAGCAGGATCTGCGCCACGCCATTACCGATCCGTTATTGTTCGGCGATCTGGTGCAGTTGGCTCAGCCAGCGGTCAAGTGGGCGCAGGAAGTATCGCATCCCGCGCAGTTGCCGGTCTTATTGCGACGCGCGTTTCACGACGTGGTGGCGCCGCCGCCGGGGCCGGTAATGCTGTCGCTGCCGATGAACGTTATGGAGGAGATGAGCGATACGCCGTTGCTGTCGCGCTCGGTGATTGATACGCATAGCGTGGCCTCATCGCTGGAGCCGTTGGCTAAGGAACTGGCGCATATTCCGCCCGGACGGTTGGCGATTATCGCCGGCGATGAGCTGTACAGCAGTCAGGCGGCGCCGCAGGCCGTCGAGTTGGCCGAGATGCTGGGCGCGCCGGTGTACGGTTCTTCCTGGCCGTCGCGGATTCCGTTTCCGACGTCGCATCCGCTGTGGGCGGGAAATATGCCCACTCAGGCCGCGGCGATTGCGGACGTGCTCAGTAACTATGATGCGATTTTCGCGCTGGGCGGCAAATCGCTGATTTCCATTCTGTACACCTCGTCATCCGCCGTGCCGGACAACTGTGCGGTTTATCAGTTGTCGTCCGACGTGGGCGATCTCGGCAGAACTTATCCCACGCGCCTTTCGTTGGTTGGCCATTTGCGCGCCTCGCTTGAGGCCTTGTTGCCGATCTTGGCCGGATGCACGCAGCCGACCCGCGCGAACAGAGACGCCAACAGCGACGCATTGCGAAGACAACGCGAGACGAACAGAAATACGCTATGCGCGCAGGCCGAAAATGATTTTACGGCGGGGATTATTTCACCGCTGGTGGCGGCCCGAGAAGTGATGCGGGTTATCGGACACGATGTGGCCATTGTCGATGAAGCGATCGTCACGTCTTCCGCGGTGCGTCAGTTTTTGCACAGTCCTTCGTATGAGCAATATTCCTTTTTAAGAGGCGGGGCGCTGGGCTGGGGCATGCCGGCGGCGGTCGGCTGTTCTCTTGGCCTGGGACGTACGCCGGTCGTTTCGCTGGTGGGAGACGGCGCCGCGCTTTATTCGCCTCAGTCGCTGTGGACGGCGGCGCATGAGAACCTTCCCGTCACCTTTATCGTCATGAATAACCGGCAATATAATGTGCTGAAAAATTTCATGCGCGGCCAGCAGCATTACCTGGCGGCTCAAACCGAGAAGTTTATCGCCATGGATTTAGTCAATCCCGAGATTGATTATCAGGCGCTGGCCCGTTCGATGGGCGTAAACGCCAGACGCATCACCCGCGCCGGCGATATCGCGCCGGCGGTGGAGGCGGGCATTCATTCCGGTCGGGCAAATCTGATCGAAATCGTGCTCGCAGAGGAGTGACTGAAATTCGCCTCGCTTGTGGATGAGGAACGACTCCGTTCGCGGGCGTCGTATCTTCACCACAGGGAAGCCGCTCCATCGCATCAATAAACAGGGCGGACGATATACGCCGCCTTTCACCATCCGATATGTTTCTCGTATCTTAAATAACCCCTCTTTTACATCCCTATTCAGGCAATTGGCTACCCTCATCAAAAGCATAATAGTGTCGATAACATAATTATCGTAGGTATTTGTCACTGTGAGCGATCTGTATACCGCCGAAGGCACAATGGATAAAAGCGCGTTGTGGAAGCGCTATGTCCCTTTAGTCCGCCATGAAGCTTTACGGCTACAGGTTCGTCTCCCCGCGAGCGTCGAACTCGACGATCTGTTGCAGGCCGGTGGTATCGGCTTGCTTAGCGCCGTCGAACGTTATGATTCGCTGCAAGGTACGGCGTTTACCACCTATGCCGTGCAACGTATTCGGGGCGCGATGCTGGATGAGTTACGCAGCCGCGATTGGGCCCCACGCAGCGTGCGGCGTAATGCGCGGGAAGTGGCACAAGCGATGCAACAGGCTGAACAGCAGCTTGGCCGTGCTCCAACAGAGCCGGAGGTTGCGCAATTCCTGAATATTACGCTGGAAGAATATCGTCAGATATTGCTGGATACCAATAATAGCCAGCTTTTTTCTTACGATGAATGGCGTGAAGAACATGGCGATAGCGCGGAAGCGTTGTTGGAAGGCAGTGAAGACGCCAATCCCTTGCATCAACTGATGGAGGGTAATTTACGCCATCGGGTGATGGAGGCGATAGAAAACCTGCCTGAGCGCGAGAAGCTGGTGTTAACGCTTTACTATCAGGAAGAGCTGAATTTAAAAGAGATCGGCGCGGTTCTGGAAGTAGGGGAGTCACGGGTCAGTCAGTTGCATAGCCAGGCGATAAAGCGTCTGCGCGTCAAATTAATGAATGATGTTTAATTTAACCGCGTGGGAATAATGTTATCTCAGTATATTGTCATGGAATGGATTCATGCTTCAATCAACTCGGAAGAAACAACGCCTCAGTCGTTATCTGAAAGATTTCAAACATAAGCAAACCCATTGCTCTCACTGTAATAGAGAACTGGATCGCGTGTCGCTGGCATATCGCCATCAGTTGGTTAATAAAAAATCGATGAGTTTTATCGATAGCCTGATTGATGACGAAACATGGCAGCGTCTGCAACAGGATCTGATTCCGCTGTGCCGTTTCTGTAGCGAAATAATATGCAATACGCATACGATCTATTTTGATATTAAAGCCTTTACTCAATATCTGATCGATCAGACGGAAGTCAGACATAGTACGATGCGTGAGTATGTCATTCGCTTGCGTCGGCTGGATGAATTGCTGGCGGCGAAAAATTATCCAAAGGAAGATTTTGTCAGCGATAACATACAGCAGCATATTTATGATTATCTGCCCGATATAGAATCCGATACCTATAGAAGCGCGCTGCGCAAATATGGCCAGTATCTGGATTGGCATAAATATTATCGATAATCAGCCATTTAATGGTGGTCATCTCCTTGATTTTCCTGCTAATGGCCGAACGGCGGGGCTTTCTCCGTCGGTCGCGCCGGGGGAGCGGTATAATAACGCTGTCGTATCAACTTCGCGAAATAAACGCATTTCAGCCATATGTAAATGTTATGGCAGTGTAAAAAAAACTTGCAAAGTGGGCGCAAAGTATTGCACTGTCATACTACTGAAATCATTCGGCACTAATTTTTAGTCAGATGATTAACAGTGGTTCTTAATACGGTCAATCATTATTCATTGGAATAGTTGTTGTCACAGTGAGGAACGCGGATGGTAGTGTCCTGTTTGGGACTAAATAGTCAAAAGCGAAATGCTGGTTTGCTGACTCGCCGAAGCGAGGGATGTCCCCGCCGCCCATTTTCTACACTGTGTCATTCATCGTTAACCTCATTTTCTCTTCTTGTCCGTCCGGTCTGTTTACGCCCCGTCCATTATTCCGCCAACCGGTTTTTATATGAAGCCGGCCTGTACGTTATCTATTCTGTTCGTCATCGGCTTAATAAGGAAGCCAACCTCGTTTGTGAGTGAAACGTCACGCGCTGCCAGGCAGTGCGGTAAGTGAAACAAACTGTAAGGTGCCACTATGGGAAGACAAAAAGCAGTGATCAAAGCACGTCGTGAAGCGAAACGCGTTATTCGGCGCGAGTCGCGCAGTCATCGTCAGCGTGAGGAAGAATCGGTCACTTCTCTGGTTCAAATGGGTGGGATTGAATCGATAGGGATGGCGCGGGAAAACCGCGATACCTCCGTTATTGAAGCCAGAACCACCGCCCAGGAGCATTACTTGTCTGCAATAGAGAATAAACAGTTAATCTTTGCCACCGGCGAAGCAGGGTGCGGCAAAACGTTTCTGAGTGCGGCCAAAGCGGCGGAAGCGCTTATTCATAAAGAGGTTGATCGTATTATCGTGACCAGGCCGGTATTACAGGCCGATGAAGATTTAGGCTTTTTACCCGGAGATATCGCCGAGAAGTTTGCGCCTTATTTCCGCCCGGTGTATGACGTGCTGCTACGGCGATTAGGCGCATCGTTCATGCAGTATTGTTTACGACCGGAAATCGCCAAAGTGGAAATCGCGCCGTTTGCTTATATGCGCGGTCGGACGTTTGAAAATGCGGTCGTGATTCTGGATGAAGCTCAGAACGTAACGGTTAACCAGATGAAGATGTTTCTTACCCGTCTGGGGGAAAATGTGACGGTAATCGTGAATGGCGATGTCACCCAGTGCGATCTGCCTTCAGGGGTTAAATCCGGATTGCGTGACGCGCTGGAGCGTTTTACGGAGGATGATATGATCGGCGTCGTATCTTTCGGTAAACAAGACTGCGTACGTTCGGAATTGTGTCAGCGCACGCTTAATGCGTATGGCTGATATTTAACAAAAAACGCCGCATAAGCGGCGTTTTTCTTTCCGGCGTCCCGGATTAACTCCAACGCGGGATTAAGCGCGAACGAAGTCAATATGAGTCAGTTTCGGCTTGAACGGGTGACGCTGTACAGCCTGAACCTTGACTTTGGTTTCTTTTCCATCGACAGACAGAATCACAACTTCACCGTAGAAACCTTCTTTCAGTTCCTGGTTTTTAACGCTGTCGTGATCCAGTTCGATAGCAACCGGCGCTTCCGCTCCACCATAAACGATGGCTGGGAATTTACCAGCGCGACGCAGGCGGCGGCTCGCACCCTTACCCTGATCTTTACGTGCTTCTGCTTTGATAGTAATCATTTTTTACTCTACTTAAGATAAGTAATCCTGCTACAGGCGACCCAGCAGCAAGTTGGGTTATTCAGCTTTTGCGGTACAAAAGCGGGCTGAATTCTAGCGGAATATGGCTCTGCGGGCAAATAAAACCGCGAATTACTTAACCCCGCAGCTCGTTCGCCCGGCGAAAGCGGCCCTGATAATCGAATATTTTTTCCCGTATCTGCCAGAATTTCCCCTGACGCCGGGCGACGACAAAATCGGGCGCGCGCAGCAGCTGTTGCTGGGCCAGAATATCCGCGGCCTGTCGCCAGTTGAAGGGAACGCCCGGCGCCCGCTGGTGGATACGCAAGAAGTTAAACTGAAACACATGGCGCTGTGCGGGCGTATGCAGGCGAAAGCGTTCGCTGACGTCCGCGCCATCTTCATCATAATAGGTGATATTGAGCCATTCTCCTTTGGCATCCCCGCCTGAGGTCAGACTCATGCCGCTACAGCGCAGCACCAGCGCGTCTTTCAGCTTCAACGCCGCTTTCAGCATGTCATCGGGATCGACCAGCACGTTTTCACACTGGTGACAACGACGGGCGGCAATGTCGTTTTCCGCGCCGCAGTGAGGGCAGGTTTTGAAACGAAAGCGAAAGTCGCATTGCCGGCGCTGGCCGTTGTCCAACGTTTCCCATCCCTGACAGCGTCGGCCGTAATGCTCGATCACGCTGCCGTCCTCCGTGGTTTTCCCCCAAAACAGATTGGCGAAACCGCATTGCGGGCAAAAAATCTGCACCGGCTGGCTGTCGCGATGGGGCTTGCTGTGGCCGACCTCAGGAGTATAGAGATCGTGGGGGTTTCCGGCGTAATCCAGAATCAGACAGGAGGTTTTGCCCGGAAACAAACGTAAACCGCGGCCGACGATTTGTTGATACAGGCTGACGGATTCCGTCGGGCGCAAGATGGCGATCAGGTCGACATGCGGGGCATCAAATCCGGTGGTCAGTACCGCAACGTTAACCAGGTAATGCAACTTTTGCTGTTTGAAAGCCTCGATCAGCGCGTCACGCTCCGCCGAAGGGGTATCGGCACTGACCAGCGCCGCCTGGCCTTCAGGCAGCAACTGATGAATTTCACGGGCATGTTCAACCGTGGCGGCGAAGATCATCACGCCACGGCGCGTCTGAGCGTAGTCGACTATCTGGCTGACGATGTGCGGCGTAATCCGCTGCTGATGTTTTAACTCATGATTCAGCTCCGACTCGCTGAACAAGCCGTTACTTCTGGCCGCCAGCTTGCTGAAGTCATATTTGACGATCGGCATATCCAGCCGTTCGGGCGGCACCAGAAATCCATGCTTGATCATGTAGCGCAGCGGCAGTTCATAGATACAGTCGCGAAACAGGCTGTTCTCATCACCGCGCATCATACCGTGATAGTGATATTGATAAATCCAGCCTTTTCCCAGACGGTAAGGGGTGGCGGTCAGACCCAACAACCGCAGTTGAGGATTGGTTTGCCGCAAGTGCTGGATGATTTGCTGATATTGGCTGTCGTCGTCGTCGCTGATGCGATGGCATTCGTCGATGATCAGCAAGGAAAAGGATTGTTCGAACCGATCAAGATTGCGCGCGACGGACTGTACGCTGCCAAATACCACTTTCCCCTGACTTTGCCGTTGCTGTAGTCCGGCGGCAAAGATGTCCGCATCCAGCCCCCAGGCGCAGTATTTGGCGTGATTTTGCGCCACCAGCTCTTTGACATGCGCCAATACCAGCACGCGACCGCGGGCGAGTTTGGCTAATTCGGCAATAACCAAACTTTTCCCGGCGCCCGTCGGTAAGACAATGACGGCCGGCTGGGAATGACGTCGAAAATAGTCGAGCGTGGCGGATACCGCCTCACGTTGGTAAGGCCGTAAGGTAAAGGGCATTGACTCAGTGCTGACAGATTTTACTGGCGCTGGTGGTGAAACCGGCCTCGGACGGAATAAATTTGCCGCGATCGGCCAGAAACTGAACCAGCGCCGCCGCTGTCATGTCGGTGGCCGAACAGGTATGGAAACGCGCCGCGCTGCCGAAACGTTTTTCAATAGCGGCAATCAATTGTTCAGTGGTAAAAGACTCGCCGGAGTCGATCATCATCTGCAAGACTTCATGACCGTGGATAGAAGACATGCCTTAACCCTCAAAAGAAATCATCGCCGTCTATTATGCCCCGTGATAATCGCCAACGCGAGTAACGCCGGCGCCATATTCGCAATTACTGTTGCAACATTCGTCACGAGCCGATCTTCCCCGTCGTTCCGCAGGCTTTCGCCCGCAGTGTGGCTGGCGAAAGCCTGCGGAACGACAAAAATTCGTGAATTCTAGGATGTCGACTAAAGCCCCGGTATACTGGGCTGCTCTGGCAGCGGTTCACGCTGCTCTTCTTCATCTTCATGAGTCTTGACGCGTTGGCGCCTGGTCCTGCGTGAGTCGGCTTCATGGTTTAAAAAGGCAGTTGGTCTTTAATGCGATTGGACAAATTTTTATCTCAGCAGTTGGCAATCAGCCGTTCGCTGGTGATTCATGAGTTGCGCGCGCAACGGGTGACCGTTGACGGCGAGGTGGTAAAAAGCGGTTCTTTTAAACTGTTGCCCGAGCATCAGGTGGCGTTTGATGGCAACCCGTTAGCGCAGCAGAATGGGCCGCGTTATTTTATGCTGAATAAACCGCAGGGTTATGTGTGTTCGACGGAAGATCCCGATCATCCGACCATCCTGTATTTTATGGATGTGCCGGTCGCGCATAAGCTGCATGCGGCGGGGCGGCTGGATATTGATACCACGGGGCTGGTGCTGTTGACTGACGACGGCCAGTGGTCGCATCGCATTACCTCCCCTAAACATCACTGCGAGAAGACGTATCTGGTGACGTTGGAGCAGCCTTTAAGCGACGATACCGCCGGGCAGTTTGCCGCCGGCGTGCAGCTGCATGGCGAGAAGCATTTAACCAAACCGGCGACGCTGGAGAAAATAACGGAATATCAGGTGCGTCTGACTATCAGCGAAGGGCGCTATCATCAGGTGAAAAGGATGTTTGCCGCGGTCGGTAACCGGGTCGTGCAGTTACATCGTGAGCGTATCGGCGCCATTTGTCTGGACAGCGAGTTAGCGCCGGGTGAATATCGGGCGCTAAGCAGTCAGGAAGTCGCGAGTATCGGGCGGTAACCAGGAGCCTCCTCTGTGCAACAGAACCAGCCTTCCTATATCGGGTTGATTTTTATCCTCGGCCTGATCTCGATGCTCATGCCGCTGGCGATTGATATGTATTTGCCGGCGTTGCCGACCATTGCGACGGAATTCGGCGTTGAGGCCGGCCGTGTCCAGATGACGCTCAGCGCGTATGTATTGGGCTTTTCTCTTGGTCAGATGTTCTATGGGCCGATGGCCGACAGCCTGGGGCGTAAACCGGTCATTCTGGGCGGGACGCTGATTTTCGCGATTGCGGGCGCGGCCTGTGCATTGGCGCAGAGTATCGATCAACTGATTTATATGCGCTTTCTGCACGGTATGGCGGCGGCTGCGGCGGCCGTGGTGATCAACGCCTTGATGCGTGATATGTTCACGAAAGATGATTTTTCCCGCATGATGTCGTTTGTCATACTGGTGATGACCGTGGCGCCGCTGGTCGCGCCGATTTTAGGCGGCGCGCTGTTGGTGTGGTTTAGCTGGCATGCGATTTTCTGGGCAATGTCGGGCGCCGCCTTATTGGCGACGGCGCTGGTCTTCTTCTTTATCCAGGAAACGCTGCCGCCGGCAAGGCGACAAAAGTTCCATTTGCGAACGACGGTCGGTAATTTTGTCAGTCTTTTTCGCCACAAGCGGGTTTTTAGCTACATGGTGGCCGGGGGACTCTCTTTCTGCGGCATGTTTTCTTTCCTCAGCGCCGGGCCGTTTGTCTATATCAATCTGCACGGCGTTTCCCCGCAGAATTTTGGTTATTACTTTGCTCTGAACATTGTTTTCCTGGTTCTGATGACGTTATTCAACAGCCGAAATGTCCGGCGTCTGGGGGCGGTCATTCTGTTTCGCATCGGGTTGACGATCCAGTTTTCGATGGGAATATTTCTGCTGCTGGTGTGCGCATTTGATCTGGGTTTTCCCGCGTTGGTGCTTGGCGTCGCCATCTTTGTCGGTTGTACGGCCATGGTGGGATCCAATGCGATGGCGGTGATTCTGGATGAGTTTCCTCATATGGCGGGGACCGCGTCGTCGTTGGCGGGGACGCTGCGTTTCGGTTTTGGCGCGATAACCGGGAGTATTCTATCGATGATGGCGTTTACCAGCGCCTGGCCGATGGCCATTTCCATGGCGGTATGTTCAATGGGCGCGCTTCTGGCATACCTGTACGCCAGCCGACCGGGTAAAGCCTGATATCCGCGACGGCGGGTTTCCTCATGTGAAAGCAATATTTCCGTAACGCTGCGTCGCCAGTGAAAGCCGGCGGCGGCATCGAAATAACCAGACATCTCGCCACTCCGCCGCCGAACTCACTGAGCGCGATGATTGATGCGCATATTTGTTCTATTCATGTAAAATATATAAAACAAAAGTGAATAAAAGGAGAGAAATGGGTTGAGATATTACATGAAAAGAGTTACATATAGCCTGATAAAGAATAGTAATTTATGACCGTCCCGACATTAATTGTTCTTATATACCCACCGTTATCGTGGTGCGGCAAGGCGTCTGATTCTTCAGGAACGAATTTGATCGGCCAACGCGCCGGCAGAATTCAGGAGACGGGGATTTATCACGGCAGATAGCGATGAGTCACCGTATGGCTTTTTTTCGCTAGAAAAGTGGTAAAAGCGCGGGCGTTGGGGCTACTATGGTAAATGTTATTTTTTTGTGAATTCACAGTAAAGATTAACCTGAAGGAAAACAGTAGTGAATAGTTTCCAACTTTCGGTAGTGCATCGTTTGCCGCAAAGTTACCGCTGGTTATCGGGGTTTGCAGGTATAAACGTTGAGCCCATTCCGCTGAGTGGCAGGGATGAGGACAATAATCTGATTGGTTTGAAATTATTGAGCCATGACGGTGATGATGCATGGCAGGTCATGCGCCAATTGAACCAATCTTTGAATGAGATTCAGGTCGAGAGTTCTGTTTTGGAGTGGGAAGGCGAACCTTGCCTGTTTCTACACCGTAATGATGAAAGCACCGCCATGTGCCGTTTAAAGAATATCGGCGTAGCGATTGCCGAGCCGGTTTCCGCACAATATCCGTTTTAAGCAGCAACGCCGATGCCGACGTTGCCGCGCTTTCCTATGCATGTTGCAAATCATTGAGCAAATCGATAACGGCCGATTGGTCAAGTTATGATGCAATTTCTTTTTATTTTCAATGAGATAACTGCAATAACTCTTGCGTATACGCCTGCGATGGATGCGTAAACACGGTCTGACAATCCCCTTGCTCCACCACTTCGCCCTGTCTTAATACAATCACCTGATGGCATAACGCCCGCACCACCTGGAGATCGTGACTGATAAACAAGTAAGCCAGTTGGTGCTTTTGTTGCAGCGATTTCAACAATGCCAGGATCTGCGCCTGCACCGTTCTGTCCAATGACGATGTCGGCTCATCGAGGATAAGCAGTTCGGGTTGCAGAATCAGCGCTCGGGCAATCGCAATACGCTGGCGTTGTCCGCCTGAGAATTCGGACGGATAACGATGGCGAGTGGCCGGATCCAATCCCACTTCCTGCATCGCTTCAATCACGCGTTGCTCTCGCGCCTGAGGCGTCAATTTCTGATGTACGGTCAGCCCTTCGGCGATAATCTGCTCGGCATTCAGGCGTGGATTCAACGCCGAGTTGGGATCCTGGAACACCACCTGGATCCGGCGGCGGAAGGGCAACATCTGCTTGCGGGTAAATTCATGCAAGGGTTGGTTATCGAACCAGATTTCGCCGCGTGAACGCAGTAGACGCAACAGCGCCAGGCCGGTAGTGCTTTTCCCTGAACCCGACTCGCCGACTAAACCCAGACTTTCACCGCGACGCAGGCTAAAGCTGATGTTTTTAACCACCTGTTTTTCATCGACGGCGCGTTGCAGCAACCCGCGTTTGACCGGGAAGGCGATCTGTAATTGTTCAACGCGCAAAAGGGGCCGGGTATCGCTGGTGAGCGGTATCGGCTCGCCGGCGGGTTCGGCATCCAGCAACTGACGCGTATAAGGATGCTGCGGCGCGTGGAATAATTGGGCGCAGGTGTTGTATTCCACGCGTTGGCCGGACTTCATGACGGCAACGTTATCCGCCAGCCGGCGCACAATATTCAGGTTGTGCGTGATGAACAGCAGGCTCATGCCTAATTCCTGTTTCAGTTCATCCAACAGCGTCAGTATTTGCGCCTGTACGGTAACATCCAGCGCGGTGGTGGGTTCATCGGCGATCAGCAGGTCGGGTTGCGTCAGCAGCGCCATAGCAATCATTACCCGCTGGCGCTCTCCGCCGGAAAGCTGGTGGGGGAAATCCTTCAACCGGCTTTTTGCCTGCCGAATGCCCACGCGATCCAGACAGGCGACAACCTCGCTGCGGGCGACGTCATTATGCATGCCGCGGTGCAGCGCCAGCACTTCAATCAGCTGTTTTTCGATGCTTTGCAACGGATTGAGCGACACCATCGGTTCCTGAAAAATCATCGCGATGCGATCGCCGCGGATCTGACGCAGCGTTTTTTCATCCGCATGCAGCAGCGATTGACCGGCAAACAGGATATCGCCCTGTGGATAGACAACGGGGGGCGACGGCAACAAGCGCAGGATGGAGAGGGCGGTCACGCTTTTTCCCGAGCCCGATTCCCCCACCAGCGCCAGCGTTTCGCCCGCATTAACGGCAAGCGAGATTTGGTCGACGACCCGCTGTTCGCTCTCTCCGCTGCGAAAGGCGATGCTGAGGTTTTCAATTTGTAGTAATGGTGAAGTTGTCATATTAATGCGCCTTGCTGGGGTCAAAGGCGTCGCGCACCGCTTCGCCGATAAAAATAAGTAAAGACAGCACAATAGAGAGCACCATAAATACGGTAATGCCCAACCAGGGAGCCTGGAGGTTATTTTTCCCTTCCAGCAGTAACGTTCCTAACGAGGGCGACCCCATGGGTAAACCAAATCCCAGGAAGTCCAGCGAAGTCAGCGTGGTGATGGATCCGCAGAGAATAAACGGCAGGTAGGTCAGGGTCGCGACCATCGCATTGGGCAGCATGCAGCGGTACATAATCGCCCGATCGCTGACGCCCATCGCCTGCGCCGCGCGGATATAGTCAAAATTGCGGGTGCGCAGAAACTCGGCCCGCACCACCCCTACCAGACTCATCCAGCCGAATAGCACCGTGATGCCCAGCAGCCACCAGAAATCGGGCTGGATCACGCTGGAAAGCAGAATAATCAGAAACAGGGTCGGCATCCCGGACCAGACCTCAATAAAGCGTTGGCCCCATAGATCCAGCCGGCCGCCGTAATAGCCCTGCGTGGCGCCGACGGTAATGCCGATCAGGCTGGAAATTATCGTCAGCGCCAGGCCGAACAGCATGGATATGCGGAATCCGTACATGACCTGGGCCACGACGTCTTTCCCCTGGCTGTCGGTTCCCAGCAGGTTTTGCCATGACGGCGGCGAGGGGAAAGAGACGGTGGTTGCGTAATTTATGCTGTCATAGCTATAGCGAATCATCGGCCATAAGGCCCAGCCGTGGCTGTCGATGCGCTGGGCGATGTAGGGATCGCGAAAATCGGCGGAGGTGTCGAATTGACCGCCGAATGTCTGCTCGCTGTAGTCGACGATGAACGGCGTGTAGAAGCGGTCGTCATATTTCACCAACAGCGGTTTATCATTCGCAATCAGTTCGGAAAAGAGCGTGACGACAAATAGCGCCAGGAAAATCCACAGCGACCAGTAGCCACGGCGGTTGCTTTTAAAGCGCGCCCAGCGCGCCTGATTAATCGGGCTTAATCGGCTCATTGGCGTCCCTCGAAATCAATACGCGGGTCAACCAGCGTATAGGTCATATCGCTGATGATATTCAGCAACAGACCGATCAGCGTAAAAATATACAGCGTGCCGAACATCACCGGATAGTCGCGTTGCAATGTGGCGTCATAGCCTAGAAGCCCCAAACCGTTCAGCGAAAACATCACTTCGATCAATAGCGAGCCGGTAAAGAACATGCTGATAAAGGTGGCGGGGAAGCCGGCAATCACCAATAGCATGGCGTTGCGAAACACATGACGGTAGAGAATGCTTTTTTCATCCAGCCCCTTGGCGCGGGCCGTCACCACATACTGCTTGCGGATTTCATCCATAAACGAGTTTTTCGTCAGCATGGTCAAGGTGGCGAAACCGCCAATCACCGTAGCGAACACCGGCAAGGCGATGTGCCACAGATAATCGGTGATTTTTTGGTACCAGGGCAAGGTATCAAAATTGCTGGATACCAACCCGCGCAGCGGGAACCAGTCCAGATAACTGCCGCCGGCAAACACCACAATAAGCAAAATGGCGAACAGAAAGGCGGGAATGGCGTAGCCGATGATAATCAGCGTACTGCTCCAGGTATCAAAGGCGGTGCCGTTTTTAACCGCTTTTTTGATCCCCAGCGGGATGGAAACCAGATAGATAATCAGCGTGCTCCATAATCCCAGCGAGATGGAAACCGGCATACTTTCCTTGACCAACTGTATGACGGAAGAGCCCCGGAACAGGCTATCGCCGAAGTCGAAACGCGCATAGTCCCACAGCAGTTTGAAATAGCGTTCGTGGATGGGTTTATCAAAACCGTAGCGTTTGGTGATCTCCTCAATCACCTCAGGGTCCAACCCGCGGGCGCCGCGATAGGTGTTCTCGATATTGGGCGCGCCTGCGCTGCCGGAACGGGCCATGCCCGCATCGAGACCGCCGCTGGCGGTATAGCCGCCGCCGTGTCCCATTTCGATATTGGCGATCGCCTGATCGACCGGCCCGCCGGGGGCGATTTGCACGATAAAGAAGTTAATGGTGATAATCGCCCACAGTGTCGGGATCACCAATAAAAGGCGGCGTAACAGGTAAGTTCCCACGTTGACTCCTTAACTTAACGTCGCTCTGCCGGCAGCGTGGCGGCCTGTTTAACATCGTACCACCAGCCGTCGAAACCCAGTGAATAGGCCGGACGCACCGCCGGCATGGCGAACTTGTTCCAGTAGGCGAAACGGTCATGATTGGAATACCACATCGGGATCATAAACTGATTCCAGGTCAGTACGCGGTCCAGCGCCCGTCCTAACGACAGCAAAGGGCCGGCCTGTCCCTGATGGGCGATGATTTGCTCAACCAGGGTATCGATCGCCGCATCCTGCACGCCGGAGGTATTGTAGGAGGAGTCGATATAATGTGAATGCCATTCCGTTTGCAAATTGGTGTTGGGGTAAATGTAGGCGCTATACAGCGTGGGGATCATATCGAAATCGCGTTTGCGCAGGCGGCTGTTAAACTGGGCGCTGTCGATATTGCGCACCGTCATGGTGATGCCCAGCTTTTTCAGATTTTGCTGGAAAGGCAGCACATACTGGGAATTTCCCGCACTCTGTAGCAACAGTTCAAAGGTAAACGGTTTTCCCGTGCGGCGGTTGATTAACTGCCGATCTTTCAGTTCCCAGCCGGCTTCATTGAGCAGCGCCAACGCCTTGAGCCAGTTTTCCCGGTCGTAGCCGCTGCCGTCGGATGACGGCGGCTGATAGCGCGGGCCGAACACCTCCGGCGGCACTTTCTCTTTCAACGGCGTCAGCCAGGCAAGTTCATCCGCGCTCGGTTCGCCTTTTGCGGCATAGACGGTATTTTGGAAATAGCTGTCGGGGCGTTGGTAAGCATTGTAATACAGCGCTTTGTTCATCCAGTTAAAATCAAACGCCAGCGTCAGCGCCTGGCGAACCCGGCGATCGCTGAAAATCGGGCGTTGGATATTGAACGCCAGCCAGCGCGTGTCCTGTGCGGACTGATTCTCCTGATCCTGCTTGATGATGTAGCCCCGGTTGAAGTTGCCGCCGTGATACTGCGTCGCCCAATGTTTTGGCGAGCCTTCGCTACGCAGATCGAAGGCGCCGGCTTTAAAGGCCTCCAGCGCGACGCTGTCATCCAGATAGTAGTCGTAGCGGATCTTATCGAAGTTGTACTGGCCTTTATTTACCGGCAGGTCGGCGCCCCAGTAATCCTGCACGCGCGAGTAGGTAACATATTGCCCGGTGCGATAGGCGGTAATGCGATAGGGGCCGCTGGCCAGCGGCGGGTAGGGCAATGGTTCGTTTAGCTTATGATTTTTCCAGAATTTCTCCGGCATAATCGGCAGCGAAAGCAGGCTGAACATGCGGTTTTTATCGGGGACGGGAAAATCAAAACGCACCGTCAGCGGCGCGACGGCTTTGGCCGTCACCCCTTTAAAGTAAATGCGAAACTGGGGGACGCCCTGCGTCATAAACATATTGTAGGTGAACGCAACATCGGCCGCGGTAATCGGCGTACCGTCATGAAAGCGAGCGCTGGGGTTGAGGTCGACTTCTATCCAGTGAAAATCAGCGTCATGGCGGGTGGATTGGGCGACTAACGGATAATAGCTGCCGGGCTCATCGTCGGAGCTGACGAACAGGGCGTCATAGAGCCGCTCGGTGCGGGCCGCTGCTACGCCGCGTAGAGCGTAACGGTTAAAGTTGTCAAAGGTGCCGAGCGCGCTGAGCGTGATGCTGCCGCCTTTCGGCGCATCGGGATTGACATAGTCAAAATGGCGAAAGTCCGCGCCGTATTTAGGTTCTCCTAAAATAGCGAAAGACGTGCTGTGTTCGATCGTTTCGGCATGCAGCCCCAGAGGCAGGGCGCAAAGTAATACGGCGGTAACGACGCTTTTCAACATCTTGACGGTAATCTCCTGCGGACCAACAAGGATTTATCGGATACCTGCATGCAGGCATGGTTTTCCAGAGCGGTTTGGGCGACATAAAGTTGTTGAAATAACAGACATTACCTCCCGTAAACGCGATTTTCCCTTTTTACCATGAATGGCAGCAATAAACCTACCATAATCACTGTCTTGCAAGTTGCAACCTCTGTAAGAAATTGTTTGGGAAATTTTAATTAAAAAACGTCGCTGGCGACGGCCCTCAGGGAGACCCCCAGAGATGGGGCGAATAAAAAAACGCCGGGAGCGTTTTTCAACGTCGCATGCGACGGCCCGCAGGGTGAGTCCCAGGGATGGGACGAATAAAAAAACGCCGCTTATTGCTAAGCGGCGTTTGCTGTCTCGTTTGGCATCGGGATACATCAGGGATGAAAATCGGTTAGCTGTTGGTTCCTTTACTCAGCACGCGACGGGCTTCCCGGTAGCGTTTTTTCCAATAGCTGTCATCCAGGTTGGAAATCATGACGCCGCTGCTGGTGGAGGCATGAACAAACTGTCCATTGCCGACATAGATGCCGACGTGGCGACCGGTTGAACCGGCGCGGAACAGCACCAGATCGCCGGGACTCAGCTTGGCGGGTTGCACCTTCTGACCGATTGCTTGCTGTTCGGAGGTTGAACGGGGCAAATCCATACCAAACTGTTCACGGAAAGTGCGTCGAACAAATGCGGAGCAATCAATGCCGCCTTTGCTGTCGCCGCCTAAGCGGTAACGTACGCCTTTCCAACTGGCATATTGGTTAAGTAATTTGGATTTGATATCCACGTTACGAACCAATGCTTCAAATTCATCCTGAGAGGCTTGCAGTAAAAGGCCGTCTTTATCATTAACTGCATGCATCTCAGTTTGTGGGTTTTGGTTGTTAGATACACTGTTGTTACTACATGCGGTAAGCGTCATCGCTATCGCAAAAGCAGGCAACGCCCGCCAGATATATCTCAGAATCGGTTGAGATTTGACCATTAGTGTTATGCTTCCTTGATGTCCTTAACGATAAATACCGTTATCAATGCCAAACGAAAACGAGATTCAGACTAAAACAGGGCTTGCGCTTCGCCAAACACTGAACAAAGAAAGTGTGTTGGAATGCACATTATTTTCCTTATGCCGCTAGCTTAAAGAGAGGCAAAAAGCAAACTTTACCGAGACTACCGTATTGATCGGCAGATTGCGAGCGGTTTTAACTATTTTATTTATAAGATTTAATGATGTGATTAGCAAAAAAGCGGCGATGTAAAAAATCTTAAGCGGAGGGCTTTTTCCTTTAAAAAATGTGTCGGAAAAAGGCGTGATGTCGGCAGTGCCATGACGGGGTTTTAGATAATAAGGGAAAAATTAGCGGGCGACGCCGACCGCTTAAGCGGCCGGCAAAAAGATCCGCAAGTTGGATAAGATTACGACGTTTTTTTCCGCGGGGAAAAACGGCCGGGTAAATAACGATGCAACAGATTGATTAATGTATCGCTGGCCGGCGTCAGCAGCAGCCAGCTCAATCCCACCAAAACGACGGAAAGCGAACCCACCGCAATATCAGTAAACCAGTGCGCGCCGATCATCACGCGCGGCAGTGCGAAAATAATCACGATTGCCACGGCAATGGCGAATGCGGTACGGCTAAAGTAGCGCAGCATAAATGCGGCGAACACCATCAGCATCATCCCGTGATCGCCCGGGAAGCTGTCTTTGGAGGCATCTTTCGCCGGAATATCGGTCAAGTCGCTCACCCGGTAAATATCATGAAAATAGAGGGTGGGGCTGGTATGCCGAACCGGCAATAGATGTCCCAGTTGATTTAAGACCAGGGCGCTGATCAGCATAACGATGCCGATAATCAGTAAACGCCGACGTTCGGGAGGCGCCGCCTTCAGATAAAATGACAGATACAACAATCCCATCACAATCAGCGCACAGGCATCAAATGCCCGCAGGTTGGCGATCGCCACCAGTTTCAGGAACAGCGTGCTTTGGGTTAGCTGATGATTAAAATAGAAGAAAATATGACGATCTAAACTAAACCAAAAGCCGTGATCCGGCGGTAAATACCAGGATAAAAAAAGTCCGATGCCTACTATGTTGAGCAGCAAAATAGATAAAGCGTTGCGCCAAGACATGAAACAAATCACTCAATATAACAATTAAACCAAACGACTATTCTATCCTATATTGGTTAAACGGGCCTTTAACAACACCGACTGTAGTTTATTCCACTCCGCAGGGGCGTCGTTGATGAGTTCAATACGGCTATCGTTCGGCGCGACGGCTTTCGTTTCGATACGCAGATCGGCCCCCTGGCGGTTGACGATCAGCGTGCCTTCTTTAATGCGCATAACGCCTTTGACCCGGCTGACCGGCGACAGGCGAACCCAGTCCAGCAGCGCCGCGGTATCAAAGATGGTTTCCGCGTTGAAAATCCAGCCGCAGGCGTGATAGCCCTGGCCCTGGTTTAATGATCGACGCCAGGGTTCATTGCCCGGTAGCCGCAGCGCAGCCAGACCTTGCGATGCGTTATGCTGATGGTGATGAGCGCCGTCGGGCAGTTCGCGTAGATTACGGCGAGGTTGATCCAGTAGCTGCCGATCGATTTGTCCCTGGCTGACCATCACTACCTGACGCGTATCGTTATTGTCCTGTCGCCACTTCTGCAACATGTCGCGATCCGCCTCAAGGTAGGTATCCTGCTTGTTGGCGACGATGATATCGGCGGCGGCCAGTTGGTCGCGGAAATTTTCATTTTCGGTAAAGCGTGATTCGCTGAGTTGACGCGCATCCAGCAGACATAATGTCGCCTGCAACGTCAGCCACGGTCGGTAACTTTCGCCCGTCAGCAGTGCGAGGATCTGCTTCGGATGGCCCAAACCGGTAGGTTCGATCAACAGGCGGTGCGGTTTTTTTTGCTGCAATAACATATTCAGGCCTACCTGCATGGGTAAACCGTTCACGCAGCACATACAGCCGCCGGGGATCTCTTTCAATACGGCGCCGCTGTCCGCCAGCAGTGCGCCGTCAATGCCGATTTCACCAAACTCGTTAACTAATACGGCCCAGACTTCATCTTCGGGTTTCTGAGCAAGAAGGTGACGGATGGTGGTGGTTTTCCCGCTGCCAAGAAATCCGGTGATGAGATTGATTTTGGTGAGCAACATAAACTCCTAATCGAAACATAGTTAGAAAACCAGTGTGGGCAGGCGCCGGTCTTGCTTATGTTACATCAGAAATAATATTGAATTAATTAATGTTCAGCCTACCTTTTGCCGATACCCGGATCGTATCCAGAAAAAACGGAGCGGTTTATGCGTAGATTAAAGCAATGGGCACTATTCAGCGGACTGACGCTGTGTTCGCTGGCGGCTGGGGCGACATCGGCATCAACCGGCGCTGCCGGGGGGATTATCCGATTTACCGGCGCAATCGTTGAAGGACCTTGCGTCGTCAGCACTAAACAGGCGGCAGTCGGCCTGTCTTGTCACCATGGCGGCAAGCAGGCTTCTTATCAATACAACGCGCGCTCTGCGAAAGCGTTCAGCAAGGGGTTACCTGAGTTTATTGATAATGCGCGACTGCAATGGATTAATCCTGAGCGGACGCAGAGCGTGCTGACGATTACCTATCTGTAATGAAGTGCCGACATGTTTACAAGCCACGACGCGAGGTCGCGCCCTGGCTTGTAACGCATATTTAGCGATTATTCAGCTCGTCCCATATAGCGACGTTCTGGAATATGAATGCGGATTTTTTCACCGGCGCTCAGATATTCCGGCACCTGGATAGTCAGACCGGTGGCCATCGTCGCCGGTTTGTTGCGGGCGCTGGCCGATGCGCCTTTGATGCCGGGCGCCGTGTCGACGATTTCCATATCCACCGTTTGCGGCAGTTCAAGCGCAATGATTTCGCCATCCCAGCTCAGTACCTGAATACCCGGCATGCCGCCTTCGGGAATGAACAGCAGTTCTTCTTCGATCTGATCTTTTTTGAAGTTGTATGGCGTGTAATCTTCATCATCCATAAAGACATACTCGTCGCCGTCAATATAAGAGAAGGTAACCGTCCGGCGCGTCAAGGAGATGGTGTCGAGAATATCATCGCCTTTAAAGCGTTCTTCAACCTTTAATCCGGTGCGCACGTCGGAAAAACGCATTTTATACAGCGTGCTGGCGCCGCGGGCGCTGGGACTCTGGATATCGATGTCCTTCACCAGCAGCAATTTGCCATTATAGTTAACGGCCATACCGCGTTTAATTTCGTTCGCTCTTGCCATAAAAATTACCTGTTATGAGGAGTGAGATTTTTGTGGCGACACGTTACTCGCGCCGCCGGATTCAGGCAAGCAGGATTTCATGCGGCGCGTATCGTTGTCAGCATTAATTGTCGATAACATGAACAAACGTTGGCGTGCGTCTTAATCGCTGTTATGGTGACGGACGATCTTTTCTTTCTTGCCAGCCCGCCGGAGAGCCTGCTGATGGACTGTCGTTCCGGTTGCGGCGCATGCTGCATCGCCCCATCAATCTCGACCCCGCTGCCGGGCATGCCGAATGGCAAACCGGCCAATACGCCATGTATTCATCTGGATGCGCACATGCGTTGCGGAATATTCGGTTCGCCGCTCAGACCGGCGGTTTGTTCAGGGCTTCAGGCGCGGGCGGATATGTGCTTTAGCCATCGTGACGAGGCGCTTGTTTACCTGGTCAAACTGGAGGCCGATACGGCGCCTGATAATGACCGCCGCGCTACGCGTCTTTAATTCGCCACATGCAGTATCCGGAACCGGCGATCATCATCAATGCGATAAAGAAGACGGCGTGATAATTCCAGATTTCCGCGACGATACCCGCCAGCGAACCGGAAATAATCCAGCCCACGCGGCTGGTATTGGTGAAAAGCGTGGTCGCCGCCCCTGCCTGACCGGGCATGAGATCCTGAAAATACAGCATGCCGATCCCGGCGAGAATGCCGATAAAAATCGCGTTCAGCAGTTGCATCGTCAGCAGGGCGATTTCGCTGTCGAGAAACAATAATCCGACATAAAACAGCAAGCCGGAGGCGATGGCCAGTCGCATCAGAAAGCGTTTGCCAAAACGTTTGGCGACATAACCCGCGATCAGCATGGCCGGGATTTCCAACCCGGCGGCGGTACCCATCATGATCCCCGCCAGTTTTTCCGGCAGATTAAGCTCGCGAACCAAATAGAGCGGCATGTTGATGATGTAAATGCCGTTGCACGCCCACATCAACGTACAGGCGGTGAACAACAGCAGCGTATCCCGTCGGTTGTTGCGCGGAGACTCCAGCGTGGCGGCGGTTTTGATCGCCTGTTTCGGCATGGACGGAAGAAAAATCCTGACCAGTATCCCGCAGAGCACAAATACCACGCCTGCAGTCAGATACATCGTGGTGAAGCCGAATCCCAGAGCCAGAGCAAAGGCGATCGGGGGGCCGATCACCCAGGAAAGCGAAATCTGGGCGCGTAATACGGAACTGAACATCGCGGCTTCGCGGCCGGTGCGATCGGCATGTTCCCGCGCCAGCGCGAATAGCTGGGGATTCGCCGTCGAGCCAAAACTGCTGAGCAGCACGCCGACAAACAGCAGAATAAAGTAGTTGCGATTCCAGGCGAATAAAACGCAGGCCAGCGCGCCAAGTAAACAGCACTGAAAAATCAGCGTCTTGCGGTCGCCTTGCCGGTCTGAGCGCGTCGCCAATATCTGGCTGACGATAATGCCGATGATCGCGCTGCCGGTATAAAACATGCCAACCAGAAACGGCCGCACCTGAACTTCATTCGAAAGAAAGAGACTGAGCGTCGGGAGTTGCAATGCGCCGGCAATCCCGGTCAGAAAAGCGATAACCAAGAACGCCGGCGAGGTCAGATCGGGCTGACGTCGGGCGGAGCTGACGGATGTGTGCATAGGGTGATGGCGCTTAAAAAGCAGACAAAAAGTGAAGTGGACGCGTCATACTACGCCGGTTTATAAAAAAACAGAAAAGCTGTTTTGATATTTTTCTTCAGCAGCGCTTCAGCTAAAGGCGATTTTTTATCTTACCAGGGCGTCGCCTGGCGACTAAAATGTGCGTGACGTCATAAATTCGTTACGACAATGATGCGGAATGCTTGCATAAATGACGTAATGGAAACAGACTCATTGAAACGTTTCAGCGATACTTTTTTTGAAACGCTTTTCTCAATAGACACATTTTTTCTCATAAAAGCTGAAACGATTCAACTTTCAGCAAGCGAGGAGAGCCATGTTCCAGTTGTCACAACAAGATATTCATTTAGGCGCGGTCGCCGGCAGTAAGCAGGAAGCTATACAGCTTGTTGCTTCAGCTCTGACTCAGGCCGGGTGCGTCAGCGCGGCATACGTTGACGGTATGTTGAAGCGCGAGACGCAAACATCCACTTATTTGGGCAATGGCATCGCCATCCCTCACGGCACCACGGATACCCGCGATCTGGTATTGAAAACGGGCGTTCAGGTATTTCAATTTCCGCAGGGCATCGCCTGGGGCGACGATCAAACGGCCTATGTGGTATTAGGCATCGCGGCGCGCTCGGATGAGCATCTGGCGCTGCTGCGCCAGTTGACGCATGTGCTGAGCGACGATCGCGTCGCGGCCCGTCTGGCGAGCACCACCTCGGTGGAAGAGCTGCGCAGTCTGCTGATGGGCGAGCAGCAAATGCCGGAGTTTCGTTTTGATACCTCGCTGATTTCGCTTGATGTGGCGACAGACAATCTGTTGACGCTACAAGCGCTGAATGCCGGTCGCCTGCAACAGATCGGCGCCGCGGACGCCAGCTTCGTCAGCCATGTCGTGAGCAATAAGCCGCTGAATCTGGGGCAGGGCGTCTGGTTCAGCGACAGCGCTGAAGGCAACCTCGGCAGCGCCGCGGCCGTCGCTCGTCCCGCCGCGCCTTTCGAGGCGGATGGCGAATCCGTCGCGTTGCTCGTGACGGTCGCTGCGACGGACGATCAGGCCTACGCGCCGATCGATTATCTGACGAAACTGCTGGCCGAACAGAAAGCTGAACGCTTGCTGAAAGCCGATGCCGCTACCTTGCTGGCCTTGCTGACCAGCGACGTGCCGGAAGAGAGCGGCGTGCAGACGGCGGAATTTACCGTGCGTAACGAGCATGGTCTGCACGCGCGTCCGGGGACGACGCTGGTTAATGTCATTAAGCAGTTCAGCAGCGATATCACCGTCGCGAATCTTAACGGCACGGGCAAACCGGTGAACGGACGCAGCCTGATGAAAGTTATCGCATTGGGCGTGAAGAAAGGTCACAAACTACGCTTTACGGCGAGCGGCGACGATGCCGAACAGGCGCTGGCCGCTATCGGTGAAGCAATTAATTCTGGCTTAGGCGAGGGGGCAGCATGAGCAGGCGAGTCGCCACCATTACCCTGAATCCGGCTTATGATCTGGTCGGCTATTGCCCAGAAGTTGAAAAGGGCGAAGTCAACCTGGTTCAGACAGCGGGTCTGCATGCCGCAGGCAAAGGCATTAACGTTGCCAAGGTACTGAAAGACCTCGGGATTGATGTCACGGTGGGTGGGTTCCTGGGAAAAGACAATCAGGATGGTTTCCAGCAGTTGTTCAGTGAACTGGGCATTGCAAACCGTTTTCAGGTTGTACCGGGACGTACGCGTATCAATGTCAAACTGACGGAAAAAGACGGAGACGTTACCGATCTCAACTTTTCGGGCTTTGAAGTCACGTCGCAAGACTGGCAGCGCTTTGTTAATGACTCCCTGAGTTGGCTCGGGCAGTTCGATATGGTCGCCGTCAGCGGGAGTTTGCCTGCCGGCGTTGATCCGGATGCCTTCACCGACTGGATGTCCCGCTTACGCAGTCATTGTCCGTGCATTATTTTTGACAGCAGTCGCGATGCGCTGGTGGCGGGGTTGAAAGCCTCTCCCTGGCTGGTGAAACCGAACCGCCGCGAATTGGAAATCTGGGCGGGACGTAAATTACCTACGCTGGATGATGTGGTCGATGCCGCGCACGCGCTGCGCGAGCAAGGGATCGCTCATGTGGTGATCTCGCTGGGCGCCGAAGGCGCGCTGTGGGTCAACGCATCGGGCGCATGGCTGGCAAAACCGCCTGCATGTGAAGTAGTCAGTACGGTGGGCGCCGGCGACTCCATGGTCGGGGGGCTGATTTATGGCTTATTAATGCGTGAGTCCAGTGAACATACTTTGCGTCTGGCGACGGCGGTTGCCGCACTTGCCGTGAGCCAAAGTAATGTTGGTATTACCGACCGGCCTCAGTTGGCTGCAATGATGGCGCGCGTCGATCTGAAACCTTTTAACTGACAGCAGGAGACGAATAATGAAAACGCTGCTGATTTTAGATAAATCACTGGGCCTGGCAAGAAGCCGTCTGGTGAAAAATCTGCTCGGCTCAGCCGCCGCGAAAGCGGGGCTGACGTTTACAGAACAGGCTGATGAGGCCGAATTGGCGATCATTCTTGGCGCGGCCGCGGCGGCGGACTCGACGCTGAACGGCAAACAGGTCTATGTCGGCGATGTCGAACTGGCCGCGAGCCAACCGGACGCTTTCCTGGAGAAAGCGAAAGCGGAGGCTGCGACTTATCAGGCGGCGGCGGCCGCGCCGGCGGTTCCGTCTGGCTCTTCAGTAAAACGCATCGTCGCCGTAACGGCATGTCCGACCGGCGTGGCGCATACCTTCATGGCCGCCGAAGCCATTGAAACCGAAGCGAAGAAACGCGGATGGTGGGTGAAAGTGGAAACCCGCGGTTCCGTCGGGGCAGGCAATCCCATCACGCCGGAAGAAGTGGAGCAGGCGGATGTGGTGATCGTCGCCGCGGATATTGAAGTCGATCTGAGCAAATTCGCCGGCAAGAAAATGTACCGCACCTCTACCGGTCTGGCGCTGAAAAAGACCGCGCAGGAGTTGGATAAGGCGCTGGCGGAAGCGACGGTTTATCAGCCGGGCGGACAAAACGGCGCCGAGGCGACCGGCCAGACCAAAAAAGGCGGCACTGGTCCTTATAGCCACCTGTTGACCGGCGTGTCTTACATGCTGCCGGTGGTGGTCGCCGGCGGGTTATGTATCGCGCTGTCGTTTATGTTCGGTATCGAAGCCTTTAAGGTTGAAGGCACGCTGGCCGCGCACTTGAAAATGATTGGCGACGCGGCCTTTATGCTTATGGTTCCGGTTCTGGCCGGCTATATCGCGTTTTCCATTGCCGACCGTCCCGGTTTGGCGCCGGGTTTGGTCGGCGGCGTGCTGGCCAATGCCATGGGCGCCGGCTTCCTGGGCGGGATTATCGCCGGTTTCCTGGCCGGTTATATCGCCAGAGCCATCAATAAGCATATTCAATTGCCGCAGAGTATGTCGGCGCTGAAGCCGATTTTGATTATTCCGCTGTTAGCCACTTTGCTGATGGGATTGATCATGGTCTACGGCGTCGGCACGCCGGTCGCCAAGATCCTGACCGGTTTAACCGACTGGCTGCAATCCATGGGTACGGCGAATGCGGTGATCCTGGGCGCTATCCTGGGCGGCATGATGTGTACCGATATGGGCGGGCCGGTGAACAAAGTGGCCTACGTGTTCGGCACCACGCTGCTGAGCAGCCAGATTTATGGCCCGATGGCCGCCATTATGGCCGGCGGGATGGTGCCGCCGCTGGCGATGGGCCTGGCGACGCTGCTGGCCGGCAAGAAATTCAACCCAACGGAACGTGAAGGCGGTAAAGCGGCGCTGATTCTGGGGCTGTGCTTCATCTCCGAAGGGGCGATTCCTTTCGCCGCCCGCGATCCGATACGCGTACTGCCATGCTGCATCGTTGGCGGCGCGTTGACCGGCGCCATTTCGATGGCGGTCGGCGCCAAGCTGATGGCGCCGCACGGCGGTCTGTTTGTGCTGTTGATCCCCAGCGCGATTACGCCGGTATTAGGTTATTTGTTCGCTATTATCGCAGGGACCGTGGTGGCCGGCGTGCTGTACGCGTTCCTGAAACGTCCGGATGACCAACTGGTGAAAGCAGCGGCTTAACGGAACGAGCCGCTATACAGGGAAGTAGGGAAAAGGCGCCGCTGGGGTTGACTCAGCGGCGCCTTTTAGCTTTTAGTGTCGGCAATCCTGTGATTTGAGCCAGGCGATTTCTTCGGCCCAGATATCCGGATTCACGGTTTCCAGAATGAGCGGAATGCCATCGAAGCGGGCATCGCCCATGATGTAACTGAAGGCGGTTTTGCCGATGTTTCCTTCTCCCAGGCTGTGGTGGCGATCTACCCGGCTGTTGAATTCGCTTTTAGCATCATTCAGATGCATACCGCGCAGATAGTGAAATCCGACCACCCGATCGAATTCGGCAAAGGTTTTTTCACAGGCTTCCCTGGTACGTAAATCATAGCCGCCGGCAAAGGCATGACAGGTGTCGATGCAGACTCCCACGCGACTTTTGTCTTCGACGCCGTCGATAATGGCGGCCAGATGTTCAAAACGGAATCCCAGGTTACTGCCTTGCCCGGCGGTATTTTCGATAACCGCCGTCACGCCTTCCGTTGCCGCCAGCGCAAGATTAATCGACTCGGCGATACGGGCCAGACAGCTTGCCTCATCAATCTGTTTCAGATGACTGCCGGGGTGAAAATTCAGCAGCGTCAGCCCCAGTTGCCGGCAACGCGACATTTCGTCAATGAAGGCGGCGCGCGATTTTTCCAGCGCTTCGCTCTCTGGGTGACCCAGGTTAATCAGATAGCTGTCGTGCGGCAAAATCTGCGCCGGGGTATAGGCATAGGTCGCACACGCGGTTTTAAATCGTTCAATCACCTCCGGCGTCAATGGCGCAGCCTGCCACTGCCGTTGATTTTTGGTGAATAAGGCGAAAGCCGTGGCTTCCAGCTCATGAGCGCGTATGACCGCCTGATCGACACCGCCAGCCGCACTGACATGCGCACCTACGTATTTCATCATGTATCTCCTCTTCGTGACGGCGCATTATGGCATTGTCGCTCAGGTTAACCAGCCATTAACCGGTAATTTATTGACGTCCGGCTGAATAAGCGGTCAAAAGTCAGATTAATCACGCGCCGGTTAAATCAGCCCGATGAATAACAGCGTTTTTGTCCCGGCATGATGAGTGTCGCTAATGCGGGTAGTCAGCCTCAATGCTATCATCGCCATGGCAAGCGGCATATTATCCAACCCGATGAGTTCGCCGGCCGGCGCCGGGGAATACCTGTGGGTGAGTTTAGCGCGGCGACAATCCGGGCAACCTTGCGTAGCGTCGATCCGAGGTATTGCCGCAGGTTTGCGGATTGAAAGACAACCAGTGATAATGCAGATGAAGCCGTTATCGTCGGGGGAAAGGGACATCGCCATCGCGGCAAAAATGACGCGGTTGTCACCGCGATTTATCTCTCCGGATGCTTGCATAAAGTATAATTCCCCTGCGCGGCAGATGGCGTTTTACCCACTGCGCGATCGGGACGTAAAATAAATTAAGTCATGGATATACCGTATTACCCAGTATGACGCCTGCCACGATTGCCAGTGTTAATGCGCCTGGTCCCCGCAGTAGTATGAATTTCGCCATAGTTGCCAGTTAAAAGAAGGAGATATGTCAGCAAACCTATTATCAATAAACCCGGGAGAATTTGTATCGTTCGATAGCGACGCTGAGTAAGCTGCCGAACGGCGGGAATAGCCGTCATTTTATTTACCTGTTCTGAGAATAACGAGCCGACGGCCAATCCTATTATCAGAGTAGTTAAAAGATTAATTGATTATAAATTTATAATTTATAGATATTTTAGATAAAGAGCCTGCTATGCATATCACATTACGTCAGTTGGAAGTGTTTACTGAAGTCCTGAAAAGTGGTTCAACCACTCAGGCCTCGGTCGTACTCGCTCTTTCTCAATCAGCAGTCAGTGCCGCACTGGCTGATCTGGAAGGGCAATTGGGCGTTCAATTATTTGATCGTGTGGGTAAACGATTAGTGGTAAATGAGCATGGGCGCTTACTTTATCCCAAAGCATTGTCGCTGCTTGAGCAATCAACGGAGATTGAGCAGCTTTTTCGCCGAGATAACGGGGCGTTGCGTATCTACGCCAGCAGCACAATCGGCAATTACCTGTTGCCCGCCATGATTGCCCGCTATCGTCATGATTTTCCCGAAATCCCTTTGGAATTACACGTTGGCAATACTCAGGATGTGATTACCAGCGTGTCGGAGTTCAGCGTCGATCTCGGGTTGATCGAAGGGCCTTGTCATCATCCCGATCTGGTCACGCAACCCTGGCTGGAAGATGAGCTGGTGGTATTCTGCGCGCCGACGCATCCGCTCAGCCGGCAGACATTGTCTTTATCGGCGTTGAGCGACGTTCCCTGGGTGCTGCGCGAGCAGGGTTCCGGCACGCGCGAGGTACTGGATCACCTGCTATTGGCGCACTTGCCGCGTTTTCATTTGGTGATGGAGCTGGGTAATTCCGAGGCAATTAAACACGCGGTGCGCCATGGTATCGGCGTGAGCTGCCTGTCCCGCCATGTTATCGCCGAACAGTTGGAGATGGGTACCCTGGTGGAGTTGCCGATTCCGCTGCCCAAATTTATGCGCACGCTGTACCTGGTACATCATCGTCAGAAACATCTTTCCAATGTTTTGCAGCGTTTCCTGAGCTATTGCCACGAGGCGGTATAACGGGGGCGGAGAGACGGTGTATTGCTAATGATCGGTCTTGAGTTATGAACCTAACTTATAATTCAACGATCCCGGCTATCCTGGTTAAGGCTATTTGTTACAATCCCGCCTCAATTTTTTAGCAAGAGCAGTCAGGACAATAATGGCTCAGCAAGATATGCAAAATTCTGCTCAGGGTAGAACATCCCTGCGCCGTGAGCTTAAAGCACGGCATTTGACGATGATCGCGATTGGCGGTTCGATTGGCACCGGATTGTTTGTGGCTTCCGGCGCAACGGTTTCACAGGCCGGGCCGGGTGGGGCGTTGTTATCCTACGCGCTCATCGGCCTGATGGTCTATTTTCTGATGACCAGCCTGGGTGAACTGGCGGCATTTATGCCGGTGTCCGGATCGTTCGCAACTTATGGCTCCCGCTATGTTGAAGAAGGCTTCGGTTTCGCGCTGGGCTGGAATTATTGGTACAACTGGGCGGTCACGATTGCGGTTGACCTGGTCGCCGCACAGTTGGTTATGGGCTATTGGTTTCCAGACGTCCCCGGTTGGATATGGAGCGCGCTATTTTTGGCGGTGATGGTGTTATTGAACATCATTTCAGTAAAAGGATTCGGTGAAGCTGAATATTGGTTCTCGCTGATCAAAGTGGTGACGGTGGTGATATTTATCGCCGTCGGCATCCTGATGATTGTGGGGATTTTGCGCGGCGCCGAAAATGCCGGGGTACATAACTGGCAGATTGGCGATGCGCCTTTTGCGGGCGGATTTTCCGCCATGATCGGCGTGGCGATGATTGTCGGTTTTTCATTCCAGGGTACCGAGTTGATCGGCGTGGCGGCCGGAGAGTCGGAAGATCCGCAGAAAAATATTCCGCGCGCGATTCGTCAGGTATTCTGGCGTATTCTGCTGTTTTATATCTTCGCCATTTTGATCATCAGCCTGATTATCCCGTATACCGACCCCAATCTGCTGCGCAACGATGTCAAAGATATCGCCGTCAGCCCGTTTACGCTGGTGTTCCAGCATGCCGGCCTGCTGTCGGCGGCGGCGGTGATGAATGCCGTTATTCTCACCTCGGTGTTGTCGGCGGGCAACTCCGGCATGTATGCCTGTACCCGTATGCTGTTTACGCTGGCTTCCGAGGGGAAAGCGCCGCGTATTTTCGCCACCCTGTCAAAGAGCGGGGTGCCGCGTAATGCGCTGTATGCGACCAGTATCGTGGCCGCATTGTGCTTCCTGTCATCCATGTACGGCAACCAGACGGTTTATCTCTGGCTGCTTAACACGTCCGGTATGACGGGTTTTATCGCCTGGCTGGGGATTGCCATCAGTCACTATCGTTTCCGCCGCGGTTATGTGAAGGCCGGACACGATTTGAGCCGTCTTCCTTACCTCTCCAGTTTCTTCCCGCTGGGGCCGCTGTTTGCCTTCGTGCTCTGTCTGGTGATTACACTGGGGCAAAACTATCAGGCCTTCCTGGAGGATAAAATCGACTGGTACGGCGTGACGGCAACCTACATCGGCATTCCGCTGTTTCTGTTGATTTGGTTCGGCTACAAGTTTTCCCGCGGTACGCATTTTATCAAGTATCAGGATATGACCTTTCCTGAAAGCAAATAGCACCTGTCGCGCAAGGCGTTCGTCTTCCCCCTCTAAACGGCGAGGGCGATAGTTTTATCGGGTTGTTTCACTGCGGTGAAACAACCTTTTTTTATGCCGTTTATCCTTCCTGATTACTCTCCCATTATTGGTTGTTATCTGCTCGCCACCTGACTGACATTATCGAAATCAGGCAAGTTTATTCAATTGATTTGTTGAGTGTTTTTTATGCTCATCTGTATTTTTGTTATTAACGATTTTCTATCTCATTGTTTTATATGGTTTTGATTTTACTGGTTGCGTATGGGAATGATTTTGTAAATGATATTTATTTATATTTACAATTTGATTGAATTAATTACACTGGTTCTGACAAAAAAACTCAACGTGGTTTATCCGTTTTTAGAAGGACAATAAACATGTCAATCAATATAAGAAAATCAGTGGCATTGGCGCTCGCAGCAGGCGCATCGGCATCCGTTATCGGCGCGCCGCAGGAGGATGTGCTGGTCGTTACGGCCTCCGGCTATGAACAAAAGATCACCGACGCCGCGGCCAGTATTTCGGTGATAAGTCAGGACGATCTGAGTAAACGTAAATACAACGATCTGGCCGAGGCGCTGAGCGACGTGGAAGGCGTTGACGTGCGCAGCACCACCGGGAAAACGGGCGGTCTGGATATCAGTATTCGCGGTATGCCCAGCAGCTATACGCTGATTTTGGTCGACGGTATCCGTCAGAACGGCACCTCGGACGTCACGCCGAACGGTTTCGGCGCCATGAATACCAGCTTTATGCCGCCGCTGTCCGCCATCGAACGCATCGAAGTCATTCGCGGGCCGATGTCCACGCTGTACGGCTCCGAGGCGATGGGCGGGGTGGTGAATATCATTACTAAAAAGGTGGCGCAGGCGTGGTCGGGATCGCTGTCTCTCGATCATGCTTTTCAGGAGGATACCAAATATGGCGATACCTCCAAATTCACCTTTTATTCCAGCGGCGCGCTGATTGAAGACAAACTGGGGCTGGCGCTGCGCGGCAGTATTTTCCGCCGCGATGCCTCAAACGTGGAATCCTCGTCCGGAGAACTGTTGAACCGGCGCGGAGCCAATCCGGTCAAATCGGATAACTACCTGCTTGGCGGTAAACTGACCTGGGCGCTGGACGACAAAAACGCGCTGTGGCTGGACGGCGAAATCGCCAACCAGAAATACGACAACGCGGAAAATCAGCTGGGTACGATCGGCGCCGCCGGCGGTTATGAAGATACGCTGCGCTACCAGCGCCGCAAGGTGACGTTGGGCAGCGACAACCAACTGGACTTCGGCATCTGGAACTCCAGTCTGTCCTATAACCAAACGGAAAACAAAGGCCGCCTTATTACTACGGATTCCGTTTTGCCCGGCTCAAGCGCCGCCGGTGAGAAACGGCTGCTGAAAAATACCAATATCATTCTAGATACCAAGCTGACGGCGCCGCTGGGCGACAGCCATTTGTTGAGCGTCGGCGGTCAGTACTGGAATGCGACGATGAAGGACGGCATCGTACTGGCGAATACCGGGGAGAAATTCGAACAGGACGCTTGGGCGCTGTTTGCCGAGGATGAGTGGCGGCTGCTGGATTCCCTGGCGCTGACCTACGGCGCTCGCTACGAGTATCAGGATACCTTTGGCGGACACGTCAGCCCGCGTTCCTACCTGGTCTGGAACGCCTCGGACGACTGGACGGTGAAGGGCGGCGTCAGTACCGGCTACAAAACCCCTTCGCTGGCCCAGTTGCATAACGGGGTGAGCGGGGTGACCAGTCAGGGAACGGTGACCACCATCGGTAATCCGGATCTGGAACCGGAAGAGAGCACCAATACCGAACTGGGGGTTTATTACGAGAACGACAGCGGATTCGGCGCCAACGCCACTCTGTTTCATAACCGTTATCGCAATATGATCTCTTCCCAGGAGATCGATGACTTCAGCAGCACTTATACCAACATTGGCAAAGCGGTAACTCAGGGCCTGGAACTGGCGACCATCGTGCCGTTATGGTCGGAGGACTGGAAACTCAATCTTAACTACACCTTTACCGACAGCGAACAGAAAGACGGCGACAATCAAGGCGCACGCCTGACCAATACGCCGAAACATATGGCCAATGCCCGTCTGAACTGGAACGTTAATGAGAAGTTTTCCACCTGGCTGAAGGCGGAATACCGCGGCAAGACCGCGCGCTATACGCAGAATTACGATACCTTGTCAGTCCCGCAACAGGCCGCTTACGACGAAAAGGGCGCGTATTTTAAATCCTATACGGTCTTCAATCTGGGCGGCTCCTATAAGCTGTCTCCGGATGTCACCGTCAATGGCGCGATCAACAACCTGTTCGATAGGGACTTCTCCAGCGGCGTACGCACCTACGGTACGGGCAGAAGCGCGTTCACGACGGGGGATTATTATTCCTTCAGCCGTTCGACCAGCGGCTCGGTAGTAACGGGTCGTAACTACTGGGTATCGGTAAATGTAACCTTCTGATATGCCGGCGATGCGGGCGCCTGAAGCCCACATCGCCATTCCCTGTTTCCGCTTGCTCCCATCACTTGCCAATCGCCGTTAATCCGCCTGCGCGCCGCGCTATGCCTACCACTTTTTTATAAAAGCGATAATGAAGGGAATTCATTATCTCTGGCGTTGTTAATCGCGTAAATACGGTTTACGCTAATGGCAAGCTGTATATCAGCATCTAATAATAATGAGACGGGTCATAATTTAATTGCAATAATATATCATTAGTTAACTATTCTTGAGCGTGTCGAGGAACAGTGTCGCTGTTATTTTTGCAGAGCGATTTATGTGATTTAGTTGTGGTGAATAAATTTTGTTGCTATCGATATTCAGGTCTTGCCGTATAAATAACAGTCAGAGTGGACGCTATGCTGGAAATTATTTTTTTGGACAAGAGAGCGTTGCCTGAAACTATTTTTTTAAAAAAGAACAGTTTCAGGCGGCCGCAATGCCGCCATGAATGGATCGAATATAGCTATACCGCGCCCGATCAGGTTATTGCCCGGGCGAAAAACAGCGATATCATTATCACCAATAAAACCGTATTAAGCCGGGAAACCCTGTTGGCTCTACCCTGTTTAAAACTGATTGCGGTGGCCGCGACGGGGACGAATACCATTGATACCGAGGCCGCCGCCGAACTGGGCATCGCTGTGAAGAACGTGCCGAACTGTTTTACCCAGGCGGTTTCCGAACACGCCATTGCCATGATTTTCGCGCTGAAACATAGCCTGATCGCCTGGTATCGCGACCAGCTTAGCGATCGCTGGGCGCGGGAGTTACGGTTTTCTTATTTCGACCATCCGGTAAAAGACATCGCCGGCTCAACGCTTGGCATCATCGGCGCCGGCGCGGTGGGTCGTGAGGTCGCTCGCCTGGCGACGGCGCTGGGGATGAAGCCGGTATTCGCCGAACGCAAAGGGGCGGCGACGTGCCGCCAGGGCTATTTGCCGTTTGAACAGGTGTTGCAAACGGCGGACATTATTTCGCTGCACTGCCCGCTGAGTGATGAAAGCCGATCTCTGATTAACGCGCAAACGCTGGCGTTGTGTAAACCGACGGCGGTCATCGTCAACACGGCCGCCGGCGGACTGATAGATGAAGCGGCGCTGTTGTCCGCCTTGCAGCAGCGTACTATCGCGGGAGCCGCGTTGGATTGTCTGACGCAAGAGCCGCCTTTGCGGGATCATTCGTTGATGACTGCGGCAAAGACACTACCTAACTTATTGATTACTCCGCATATTGGTTGGACGTCGGCTTCCGCTTTGCAAATATTAATGGAAAAGACGATTGAAAATATTGATGAATTTGTGCAGCAAAAAGGATATTGATAGTCTGGTACAGCCGAATATTCAGCACAGCAACCGGATATATTGTTTGGCTTTTGTAGGTTGAGAACATCAGCGCAGGAATTTTTATCCGTCATCGTCAGACAATAATAATTGCCTGATATTGATTGAACTGTTTTTACTGCGGTTAATTAAAATGATTTTTATTCATACCATTAACGTGAAGTTATTAGATGACGCCTTATTAAATAAGCTGCGTTAATGTTTTTATCGATTTCATGTTTTGCTTTTTATATTCGCCACGGCGATTGATGTCCCGCTTATCCCAATTGCTAACGCCGCGTTATCCCGGACGCTGGTGAAGTCAGCGTCCGGGAATGAACTTCGCAGGAATTATTTCAGCGTTTCTGGATATAGGTCATGGCGAGGGCCAGGGCCAGCACCAGGCCTTTGATGATATCCATGGCATAGTAAGGCACGGAAAGCATCACCAGCCCGTTTTGCAGTACGCCGAGGATGACCGCGCCGACCAGCGTGCCTAATGCGTTGGGTTTGCCTGAACCGGCCAACGAGAAGCCGATATAGGCGGCGGCGACGGCATCCATTAAATAGCCGCCGCCGGCATTGACCTGTGAGGAACCGATCCGCGAGGCCAATAAAATGCCGCCCAGCGCCGCCAGCAATGAAGAGAACAGATAGGCCTGAATCCGATAGCGGGACGTTCTGATGCCGGCCAGACGCGCCGCTTCAGGGTTGCCGCCGATGGCGTACATGCGGCGTCCGTGCTTGGTGAGCGACAGATACAGCTGGACGATGACGGTCACCGCCAGCATGATGACGACAATGACGGGAACCTGCCCCAGCGTGGCGAAAAACTCCGGAATGACGCCCTCGGCCATTTCACCGCTCGGCAGCACCATATTCTGCGTGATGGAGCCGCCGTAGCTGTAGGTCATGGCGACGCCCTGAATGACGAACAGGCTGGCCAGCGTTGCCAGCATATCGGGAATTTTCAGCACCACGATAAGAAATGCGTTAAACAAGCCAACCAGCATACACAGCAGCAGCGTCAGGACGATCGCCCCCGTGGTGCCGAAGCCGTGCCAGACGAACAGCGAAATCACCAGCGCATTGGCCAGCGACGCGGTCGAGCCGACGGAAAGATCGAATCCCCCCACCGACAGCGAGATGGATACGCCAATCGCAATCACGGTGACGATGGCGATTGAGCGCAGGATATTGATGATGTTATAGGGATCGAGAAAGTTGTCCGACGCCAGGCCGAAAAGCGCAATCAGCGCGACGACGGTGATCAGCATGCCCCATTTGTACAAAAATTCGAAAAAGCGGTGACGCAAGGGGAGAACCCCGTTAGGTGATAGTTGGTGACTCACGCGGGAGTTCCTCCAGTTGAATACAAAAGTAGTGTTTCTTCATCAATGGCTGATGCATCCAGTTCGGCGACAATGCGTCCATCCCATAATACGCAGATGCGATCGCACAGACCGATGAGCTCGGAAAATTCGCCCGAGGCGTAAATAATGCCTTTGCCCTGCTGAGCCAGACCGTCAATCAGCGAGAACAGATCCTGTTTGGCTTTGATATCGACGCCTTTGGTGGGTTCATCAAAGATCAGCACCTGCGCTTCACTGCGCAGCCATTTGCCGATAGCGACCTTTTGCTGATTGCCGCCCGACAGCCGCCGCAGTTTTTGCAGCGGCCCGGTGGTGCGGATGGTCAAGCGCGTAATGATCTGTTTAGCCCAGGACAGCGCCTGCCGGTGGCTGAACACGCCCCAGCGGGAAAAGCTGCTGCTGGCGCTGACGCTGAGATTCATGGCGACGGACTCTTCAATAAAAATGCCTTCCTTACGTCGTTCTTCCGGCACCAGGGCGATGCCCTGTTCGACGGACTGATACGGCGAATGCGGGCGCCAGGGCGCGCCGTTATATTCGCCTTGCTCGATTTTGCAGGGCGTGGCGCCGAACAGGGCTTTACACAGTTCGGTTTTTCCCGCGCCCGCCAGGCCGGCGATGCCGAGAATTTCGCCTTTACGCAGCGTCAGCGAGATATCCCGCAGCAAGGTTTCGTCATGCAGTCCTTTAACCCGGATCAAGGGGTCGGGCGATGGCGTGCGGCGTCGCGGCGGGAAGATATCATCCAGCCGGTGTCCCAGCATTTTCTCGACGATTTGCTCGCCGCTTAGCCCTTGCATCGCGCCGCTGCTGACGAATTCGCCGTCGCGCAGCACCGTCAGCGTATCGCAAATCTCGCTTAATTCATGAATACGGTGAGAAATGAAAACGATACCGATGCCCGCGGCCTGTAAACGGCGTACGACCTGGAACAGGCGCGCGCTTTCCGCCTGATCGAGCGGCGCCGTGGGTTCATCTAAAATTAAAAAGCGACATTCGTGGGATAAGGCTCTGGCTAACAGAATTTGTTGTTTTTCCGCCAGCGAACAGCGATCCAGACGTTGGCGCACATCCAGATGGATGCCGAGCTGGTCGAGCAGCGCCTGCGCCTGGCGATAAACCTGCGGCCAGTTGAGGACGTGTCCGTGCTGAGCCAGCGTATCCAGCATAATATTTTCCGCCACGGACAGCGTAGGCACCAGGGCGACGTCCACTTCCTGTTGTACCAGATGGATGCCATACTGTTTGGCCGCGCGGGGCGAATGAATATCGACCCGGCAGCCATCGATCAGGATGTCGCCGCTATAATGGCGGTACACACCGGACAGAATGGTCATCAGGGTCGATTTGCCCGCGCCGTTTGCGCCGGTTAATGCATGAATAGAACCGCCCTCTAGCGTAAAATCAACCTGCTTCAGTGCATGAAAGCCAGAAAATGAGATGGAAATGTTGCGCATTTCCAATCGTGTTCGTTGGGGGGTAGATATCATGTTCAGTAACGCTCTTGGCGGTGATTGTCATCAAAAAAACCGGCCTGAAATGTAACACAGAACTAACATTATTTAATTCAGATTCAGCGTGATAAAGGCGCGAATCTACGAATGAAAAAGAATAAGTTAAGCAAAAAAATTCTTAAACCGCGCCGGGTAAGTGAATAAGATAGCGCTATCAATCATTCTCCTTATTACCGCCATCGATCACGTTCAACGTGGCGCCGCGAGGAACATCAGACCATGAACACAACGGCAATCCGTGTACAGACCGGTCCGGCCAACTATTTTTCTTTTGCCGGCGCCATCGATAAGCTGCTGGATTTTTATTCGCCGGAGGCGCTGAACAACGCGTTATGGATATATGGCGATCGGGCGTTAACGGCGGCCCGGCCTTATCTGCCCGCTGAATTTGATGCCCCGTCGGCGCGGCGCGCGTTGTTCGCGGCGCACTGTAGTCGGGGCGAAGTGGCAAAACTGGCGGCGCTGGCGGGCGACGACTGTCAGGTGGTTATTGGTATCGGCGGCGGCGCGGTATTGGATACGGCCAAGGTGGTGGCGCGCGAAATCGGCGCGCCGCTGGTGGCTATCCCGACGATTGCCGCGACCTGCGCCGCCTGGACGCCGCTTTCCGTGTGGTATACCGATGAGGGCCAGGCGCTGCGCTTTGAGATCTTTCCCGACGCCAATCATCTGGTGCTGGTTGAGCCGCGCATTATCCTGGCGGCGCCCGTCGAGTATCTGCTGGCCGGCGTGGGCGACACGTTGGCGAAGTGGTATGAGGCGGTGGTGCTAAGTCCTCAGCCTGAAAGCTTGCCGTTGACCGTGCGGCTTGGGCTGCAAACCGCGTTGGATATCCGCGATGTGTTGCTGCAAAAAAGCGAATCTGCTTTGCAAGCGGCGGTCAGCGGTACGTTAACGCAGGACTTTCTTGATGTCGTCGATGCCATTATCGCCGGCGGCGGCATGGTCGGCGGATTGGGTGAACGCTACACGCGGGTGGCCGCCGCGCATGCGGTGCATAATGGATTGACGGTGTTGCCGCAGACTGAGCGCTTTCTGCATGGCACCAAAGTGGCGTACGGCATCCTGGTGCAAATTGCGCTGCAAGGGGATATCGAGACGCTACGCCAGTTGAAGGCCGCATTTAAGGTCTTTGGACTGCCGACGTCGCTGGCGGAACTGAATGTGGACATTAACGACGGCCCGTCTATTCAGGCCGTGGTGGAGCGCACCTTGCAACCGAGCGAATCCATTCATTATCTGCCGTTAACGTTGAATGCGTCTGTCTTGCTGGACGCGCTCAGGACGGTGGAAAGCATTAAGGCGGCGGAAACGGCGGCAGGTTGAGCAGGGTGACAACGGGCGGATCAGGCGGCTGTCGCAACAAGCGCCTGATTCGCCTATTGATCACTGAATTTTTTCGTAGGGAAATGAGCTTTTGATGTAGCGGGAGTAATATTGGGATTTAGCGGCACTCGCCATTAACTCTTCATAAATCATTCGGGCCACGCCGCGATATTGATAGATGCCGCCATTCAGCAATTCTATTTCCAGCACATGCTTTTCCTCGTTGTAGCCGACGGAAAACAATTCTGATGATGAAACTCGTTTTCTTTGCAAAATCAAATACTCCCACTAAATTTTTTGTTCGGCGACCACGGGCTGTTTGACAATAGGCGCCGCGCGCCCGTAATGATACGCCTCTGCAAAGATGTTTTATCGGCATGCCGACGCTTTTCTTTACCTGTGGAAAAGCGATCGGGCGGCGATTAATTCCGCCGCCCGATCGTCTCGCGCAAACAAACTCGTCTGAACCGATCAATGTCCCGATTATTGCTGCCGCAAATAGCGGGCGTGAAAGCGCAGGTGATCTTCAATAAAGCTGGCGATGAAAAAATAACTGTGGTCATAGCCGGGCTGAATTCTCAGCGTAAACGGCCAGTCGCGCCGCTTCGCCGGTTCGGCCAGCTTTTCCGGCTGCAACTGCTCAGGTAAAAACCGATCGCCGTCACCCTGATCGATCAGAATAGGGCGTTTGTATTGACTGTTGGCCAGCAAATGGCAACTGTCATACTGCAACCACTGCGTTTCGTCTTCGCCCAGATAAGCGCTTAACGCTTTGCGGCCCCAGGGAACCTGACTGGGATTGACGATAGGCGCGAAAGCGGAAACGGACAGATAACGCTCCGGATTGCGCAATGCCAGCATCAGCGCGCCGTGTCCGCCCATCGAGTGTCCGCTGATGGACTGACGACGGTTGACGTTGAAATGCCGTTGAACCAGCGCCGGCAGTTCATCACGCACGTAATCATACATCTGGTAATGGGCGGCCCAGGGCTGTTGGACGGCATTGACGTAAAATCCGGCGCCCTGACCCAGATCGTAGCCGGCGTCATCCGCGACGTTTTCCCCGCGCGGGCTGGTATCCGCCATAACCAGCACCACGCCCAGCTCGGCGGCGACGCGTTGCGCGCCGGCTTTGATGGTGAAATTTTCATCGTTGCAGGTTAATCCCGATAGCCAGTACAGCACCGGCAGCGGGGCATCATCGACGGTCGGCGGCAGATAGATACTGAACGTCATGTCGCAATGCAACGTGTCCGACGCATGACGGTAGCGCCGTTGCCAGCCGCCAAACAGGCGGTATTCTTCTAGAAGTTCCAGTGACGTGCTCATCGCGCGCAGTCTCCTTGTTCGCCGTTAGCGGAAATGGATGACGGAGCGGATCGACTTACCTTCATGCATTAAATCGAAGGCGGTATTGATCTCTTCCAGCCCCATGGTGTGAGTAATAAAATCACTGAGCTGAAATTCGCCATCCATATAGCGCTGCACAATGCCCGGCAATTGGCTGCGGCCTTTCACGCCGCCGAAGGCGGACCCGCGCCACACGCGTCCGGTCACCAGTTGGAACGGGCGGGTGGCGATCTCTTCGCCCGCGCCGGCGACGCCGATAATCACCGATTCGCCCCAGCCTTTGTGGCAGCATTCCAGCGCCGAACGCATCACGTTAACATTGCCGATACACTCAAAGGAGAAATCGACGCCGCCGTCAGTGAGCTCGACAATCACCTCCTGAATGGGTTTATCGTAGTCTTTGGGATTAATCAGGTCGGTGGCGCCCAGCTTACGCGCCAGATCGAATTTGCTGGTATTGATATCAATGCCGATGATCCGTCCGGCGCCGGCCATATGCGCGCCGATAATCGCCGACAGCCCGATGCCGCCGAGTCCGAAGATCGCCACGCTGTCGCCGGGTTGCACTTTGGCGGTGTTGATAACGGCGCCCATGCCGGTGGTGACGCCGCAGCCGAGCAGGCAGACTTCTTCCAGCGGCGCTTCCTTGCTGATTTTAGCCAGCGAGATTTCAGGCACCACGGTGAGCTCGGAGAACGTGGAGGTCCCCATATAGTGGAAAATCGGCTGACCGTCTTTGGAAAAGCGGGTGGTGCCGTCGGGCATCAGCCCTTTTCCCTGCGTGGTGCGGATTGCCTGGCACAGATTGGTCTTGCCGGAGCGACAGAATTTACATTCGCCGCATTCGGGGGTGTACAGGGGGATCACGTGATCGCCGACGGCGACGCTGGTCACGCCTTCGCCGACGGCTTCGACGATACCGCCGCCCTCATGTCCGAGGATGGCCGGGAAAACGCCTTCCGGGTCTTTACCCGAAAGCGTGTAGGCATCGGTATGGCAAACGCCGCTGGCAATGATGCGGACCAGCACTTCACCTCTCTGCGGCGGCATCAGATCCACTTCCTCAATGGACAGCGGTTGGTTTGGTCCCCAGGCGACGGCGGCACGGGTTTTAATCATTTGCATGGTGTGAGATCTCTCATGTCGGCAGTATGTTGCAGGAAAGTTTAACCTTAGTTGCCAAATTATTTTAGTGAAGATTATCTTTAAAGTGGAATTCCTTGCTGATGCGTTTTCCTGGGCTGCCGCATCAGCATCGTCAGACCCGCCGCCGAGGTTTTGTCATTGCGACTGATGCAACATCATTCCGCCGGCCCGCATACTGAGGGGGGCTTCGCCGCGGCTCGCGTCAATAATCAATCATTGCCTGATTATTTAAAGGCTTTTATGAAAAATAGCATTGAGTTATGAAAAAGAGTGTGTTGAGTCATTTTTATTATTATGCAGACGATTTCAGTTTGAGGGAATTTGGCTATCGAGAATTAAACGGGCATGAAATAAATGAACGGGTTGGTTTATTATCTCATCAAACACCGCTAATTATTTTCCTAATATTCAAACAAATAACAGCAAACAAATAATAGTCATTGGCTATTGTTTTTGTGATTGTCATCGAATTTGTTGATCAAAAGAAGTAAACCCCTCGCGATTACTGCCGATAACGAAAAGGAAAAACAGGATTATGCCGCCAAAAATGTAACAAAAGGTTTGCTTTTGTGTTAAAAATTAGCATTGAGTAAATAAAAGTGTTCGTTAAATAATGAATAAGGGGTTTTTCTGTGAGATTTTTAAAAAATATCACCATCAGGGCCATGCTTTTAAGCATTCTGGGAATATTCCTACTTTTATGGGGCGGGGTATCGCTCTATATGTCGTCATCACTGAGCGAAATGACCAATTTATTAGAATCGGGGGAAATACAGAAAAAAAATGCCGACACCATCGCCGACGGCAGCGATCAATATTTTCGCGCCGCTATCCGTTTAATTCGGGCAATGGATTATAACCAGAGCGGCGAAACCGCCGAGGTGGACAAGTTGCTCGTCTCGGCGGATGAAGCGATAAAAAACACCTTGGCCAAGCTGGCGGAATTTAAAGCCGCCGATCACGGCGATGTCGATCAGGCCATGGTCGAAGAGATGGCGGGAAACTGGACGCGGCTGATTGAGAACGGGTTGCAACCGCTGTTTGCATCGGTTCGCGACAATCGTCCCGAGGCGTTTCGTCATCTGTTCAGAGATGTTTATCCTAATCTGAGTATCACCTTCGGCGGCAGCATGGACAAATATCAGGCCAATGCTATCGCCTCCTCCGGCAGTTCGTTTGCCCGCGTACACGATCTGGTCGGCTGGAACAAAACTATCCTGCTGGTCGCGGCCATCGTCGGCCTGTTGATTTTGCTACTGACCGACCGCTATCTGGCGAATTATCTGGTCAAGCCGTTGGACATGATTAAAGGCCACTTCAAGGTGCTGGCGGATGGCCAGCTAGGCATACATCTTGATGACTTTGGCCGCAACTGCGTCGGCCAATTGATCCCTTTCTTGCGGGATATGCAAAGTAGCCTGATCAATACGGTTTCAACCATTCGCGATAGCGCCTCGTCGATCTATCAAGGCGCGAGTGAAATCAAAGGCGGCAATAACGATCTCTCTTCCCGTACCGAGCAGCAGGCCGCGGCGTTGGAACAAACGGCCGCCAGTATGGAACAGCTCGGCGCCACGGTGAAGCAAAACGCGGAGAACGTTCATCAGGCCAGCAAACTGGCGCAGGATGCCGCCATCGCCGCCAAAAAAGGGGGCGAAGTCACCACGGGGGTGGTGGGAACGATGGCCAATATCGCCACCAGCTCGAAAAAAATCGCCGATATTACCAGCGTCATCAACGGCATAGCCTTCCAAACCAATATCCTGGCGCTTAACGCCGCGGTGGAAGCGGCCAGAGCCGGCGAGCAAGGGCGAGGTTTTGCGGTGGTGGCGGGGGAAGTGCGTAATCTGGCACAGCGTAGCGCGCAGGCCGCCAAGGAAATCGAGGGGTTGATCGCCGAGTCGGTGGAGCGGGTAAATACCGGCTCGCATCAGGTCACGCAAACCGGTGAAGCGATGGAGTCCATCATTACCGCCATTACCCGGGTCAACGATCTGATGGGCGAGATTGCCTCGGCTTCCGACGAACAAAGCCGCGGTATCAGCCAGATCGGTCAGGCGGTGACGGAAATGGATGGCGTAACCCAGCAGAATGCCGCATTGGTGCAGGAGTCCGCCGCCGCCGCCGCCTCTCTGGAAGATCAAGCCCGTCAGTTAACCGCGGCGGTATCCGTCTTCCAACTGTCCGTCAATGAAACGCGTCGGCAGGGCGGCAATCAGCAGCCGGCAAAAACGCTGCCGACAGCCGCGCCCGTGTTGCTTGCCGCAGACAAAAGCAAGAAGAACGCAAGCGGCAGTGATAATTGGGAAACCTTCTGATGAAAAGCCGGAAAAACCGTTATCGAAAGCCGTCCCGGCGGTGGTTGCGGTAGCGAACGCCGTTGCAACCTGAAAGGGGAAACGTATAAACTCTCAGCAAGCACCGGCGTCGCGGCCGGTGCTTTTGTTTTTTCTCATCCCACAGGGTTGGCAAGGGAATAGCCGGTGAATGATAAGCTGAATCTATTTCAACTATCATGAGGCACTATCACTGGATAATCGTTTCTCTCTCAACTACAGTGGTGGCGCGTATTGGCCCGGCCAACGTCAAGATGAGTAACACCTGCTGGAGAATAATAATGTCATCCTTAAGTAAAGAAGCCGTCATGGTTCATGAAGCGTTGATGGCGCGAGGTCTTGAAACGCCGCTGCGTGGAGAGTTGTTAGATCGGGATACGCGGAAAAAGCGGATTGCCGCGCATATGACGGAAGTGATGAATCTGCTCAGTCTTGATTTGGAAGATGACAGTCTGGCAGAGACCCCGCATCGCATTGCGAAAATGTATGTTGATGAAATATTCTCCGGTCTGGATTATGCCAATTTTCCTAAAATCACCATCATTGAGAACAAGATGAAGGTGGATGAAATGGTCACCGTCCGGGATATCACCTTGACCAGCACCTGTGAACATCATTTCGTGACCATCGACGGCAAGGCGACGGTCGCCTATATTCCGAAAGATGGGGTGATTGGCTTATCAAAAATCAACCGTATCGTGCAGTTCTTTTCTCAACGTCCGCAGGTGCAGGAACGCTTGACGCAGCAAATCCTGATTGCCCTGCAAACGCTGTTGGGTACCAATAATGTCGCCGTATCGATTGACGCCGTGCATTATTGCGTCAAAGCGCGCGGCATCCGCGACGCCACCAGTGCGACGACCACCACGTCGCTGGGCGGACTATTCAAATCCAGTCAGAACACCCGTCAGGAATTTCTACGCGCGGTACGTCATCACGGTTAATTCATTCTTCGGCGGGCGCGATGCTAAATAAGCGCCCGTCTATCAACAAAATGCGTATTATTTCTGGCCGTCTGTTAATACAATCATCTATTCCGATGATTTGATACGTAGACGCTATGCCTTCTAAACCCACACCGTCATCACGTATTGCGACGCTGGATTTTGCGCGAGGCGTCGCGGTACTTGGTATTTTACTGATGAATATCACGGCGTTCGGCTTACCGAAGGCCGCCTATCTCAATCCCGCCTATCAGGGATTGCCCGCGTCGAGCGATGTCTGGACCTGGGCCATTATGGATCTGACGGTGCAGGCGAAATTTCTGACGCTATTTTCGCTGCTGTTTGGCGCGGGATTGCAGCTTTTGTTGTCGCGCGGCACGGCGTGGATCCATGCCCGGCTGTTCTGGCTGATGATCATGGGGCTGATCCATACCATTTTCTTCTGGGATGGCGACATTCTGCTGGATTATGGCCTGATTGGGCTGGTGTGTTACGGCATGATTCGCCATGCGCAGGGCAGTCGGATCTTGCTGCGCAGCGGCGCGATCATGTATGTCGTCGGGATTGGCGTGTTGCTGGTGTTAAGCCAGTTGCTCAACCTGCAACCGGGACGCTTCTGGCAGCCGGCGGCGACGGATATCGCCTATGAGGTCCATTGGCAGACATCGGGCGGGCCGGAGGCGTGGCGTAACCGGGTAGATCTGCTTATCGACAGCTTATTGTCGCTGGGCGTTCAATACGGCTGGTTATTGGCGGGTTCCATGTTGTTTGGCGCGGGATTGATGCGCAGCGGCTGGCTAAAGGGCGCGTTTCGTCTGACGCATTATCGCCGACTGGCCTTATGGATAATTCCTCTGGCGCTGTTTATCAACGGCGTCGGGGTGGCGGCGCAATGGCTGGTTCACTGGGAATATCGCTGGAGCGGCCTGTTATTGCAGATCCCGCGCGAACTGAGCGCGCCGTTACAGGCGATAGGGTATCTGGCTCTGTGTTATGGATTCTGGCCGACATTATGCCGGTGGCGTATCACATACTGGATCGCCGATATCGGCCGCATGGCGCTGACAAATTATTTATTGCAAACCCTGGTATGCACGGTGCTGTTTAATCATCTCGGGCTGTTTATGCGTTTGGACCGCCTGCAACTGGCGGCGATCGTTCCCGTGGTTTGGGGGATAAATCTGCTCTTTTCCCACTACTGGCTGAAATCGTTTCAACAAGGGCCGTTCGAATGGCTGTGGCGCAAGCTGACTGCGGCGGTTGCGCGCGCGCCGCGATGATTCTTCTTCGCGCGGGCGACGTTATTGCGCCGTTCTTTCCGCCGCGTCGTCCGCCGCGCTTGCCGGCCGCTCTGAAACGGCGGGCGCGATATTCGGCAGTTGTTCAGGCAGCACCGCGGGGTAGTCCTGCGCATCATCAGGAATATTATGCTGGGCGGGAATAGAGATGGTGGGGCCGAGAAAGCGGGGCTCGCGTTTCAGGATATACAAATCAAACAACGCGCCCAGTCTGGCGCCAAACTCCCGCACACGCACCATCATGATATTTTTCGGCGACGGCACGGCATAACATTGCGCCTGAATGCCAAGATGCAAAGCGATGAATAACGCGCGTTCACAATGAAAACGTTGGGTGATAATGGTGAAATCATTGGTATCGAACACTTTTCGTGTCCTGACGATCGAATCCAGCGTCCGAAATCCCGCATAATCCAGCACGATGTCCGTCGGCGGTACGCCGGCGGCGATTAAGTCGCGACGCATGGTCATGGGTTCGTTATAGCTTTGCTGGGCGTTATCGCCGCTCAGCAACAGGTAACTGACTTTACCGCTGTTATAGGCATTCAACGCGCCCTGAATACGGAAGAGGTAATACTGATTGATAACCCCGGTGCGGTAATACTTGGCGGTACCCAGCACCACGCCAACCTGGCGTGACGGCAGATCCTGGAGTTCGTCGTAGACAAAAGGAGCGGTTTTCCAACTGATCCAGCGATCGAGAACAAAAGCAGACAGCAACAGCGCGCCAATGATTGTTAACAGGCTGTATACCAAGCGTTTCCACATGCTTATGCCTCGGATAAGGCGATCGGAGTAGTCATGACCCAAGGCTACTTTACCTGAAAGTCAGACGCAAGGCGCAGGCGTCACAGGGGGATGATTATTGATGAATTTTACCGCAACAGGGTGAAAAGCGGACAGGTTGAATAACCATGCCGGTCTTGTCTTGAACAAAAGACCGGCAAAGAGAGAGGGACGATCAGATCCGGCTGCCCCACAAATCGTACTCGTCTGCGTGTTCTATCTTCACGCTCACGATATCGCCGACCTTAACGTCGGTCTCGCCATTCAGGTACACCACGCCGTCGATCTCCGGCGCATCGGCCATACTGCGGCCAATCGCGCCTTCAGCGTCGATTTCATCGATCAGCACCAGCAACTGCCGACCGATTTTTTCCTGTAGGCGTTGCGAGGAAATTTTCTGCTGAAGCTGCATGAAGCGGTGATAACGTTCTTCCTTGACCTCTTCCGGCACCTGGTCGGGCAGTTCGTTCGCCGCCGCGCCTTCCACCGGGCTGTATTTGAAACAACCGACGCGATCCAGTCTGGCCTGTTGCAGGAAATCCAGCAGCATCTGGAAATCCTCTTCCGTTTCACCCGGAAAGCCGACGATAAACGTTGAGCGTAACGTCAGTTCCGGGCAGATTTCCCGCCAGCGTTTGATGCGCTCCAGCGTTCTTTCCACCGCGCCGGGGCGTTTCATCAGCTTGAGGATGCGAGGGCTGGCGTGTTGCAAAGGAATATCCAGATACGGCAGGATTTTCCCTTCGGCCATCAACGGAATGACGTCATCCACGTACGGATAAGGGTAGACGTAATGCAGGCGCACCCACACGCCCAATGTGGCAAGCTGTTCGCACAGGCTGACCATACTGGTTTTCACCGGTTGTCCGTTCCAGAAGCCGGTGCGTTGCTTGACATCGGCGCCGTAGGCGGAAGTATCCTGAGAAATCACCAGCAATTCTTTGACGCCCGCCTCGACCAGTCGTTTCGCCTCATCCAGCACCGAGCCAATCGGACGGCTGTCCAGATCGCCGCGCATGGAGGGAATAATGCAGAAGGTGCAGCGATGGTTGCAGCCTTCCGATATTTTTAAATAAGCGTAATGACGCGGCGTCAGCTTCACGCCCTGCGCCGGAACCAGGCTGGTGAACGGATGGTGCTCCGGTTTGGGCGCATATTGATGCACATGCGCCAGTACCTGCTCATAGCTGTGCGGCCCGGTGATTTCCAACACCTTGGGATGGACTTCCCGGATTTGGTTCTCTTTGGCGCCCAGACAGCCGGTGACGATAACCTTGCCGTTTTCATTCAGCGCTTCGCCGATGGCTTCCAGCGACTCTTGCACGGCGCTGTCGATAAAACCACAGGTATTGACGATCACCAGTTCGGCATCGTCGTAGCGCGGCACCACCTGGTAACCTTCAGTACGCAATTCGGTCAGGATCCTCTCGGAGTCCACCAGATTTTTCGGGCAGCCCAGGCTTACGAAGCCAATGCGGGGTTGTTGCATGTTATTTGCTCACAATGTATTCAAAAAGGAAAACCGCCGAATTCTACACCATAGTCGGTGTGGCTTATAGTCATACGACTAAAGTCAGCGGGCGATTATATGCTGGTCGGCTTGTTCGCATGGACGGGCATTTTCTATATCGCCGCCGGCATGACGCTCGCGGATAGCCGTGCGATTCAACGGCGGCATCCACTTTATGAAATAACGGGACATCAATAGCATCAGAACGATCGAGTCACGATAATCTGTACCGGTAAGGCACGCACAGGATATCGTTCCTCTTTTTCTTCAGAAAATGTAAAGCTGTCGTCGATTTTTTGCACAAACATTCCCCGCCGCCTAAATTTACAGAACTTTTGTTGAATGGAGACAACGCCATGCCTTACCGCCCGCTATCGTTATCCCTACCGCCGCTGAGCCGCGGGTTATTTCTGGCCGCTGCATTGCTGTTTTCCGCCTCGTTGTTCGCCGCGCCGCTCAAGGTGACGGAGTTGCAGGATAAACTCGATCATCCCTGGTCATTGGCTTTTTTGCCGGACGAACAGGGGATTCTGATTACCGAACGGGCGGGTAATTTACGCCGCTGGCAGGCGGCAGGCGGGCTTTCCGAGCCTATCGCCGGCGTGCCGAAGGTGTATGCCAAATCGCAGGGCGGGCTGCTGGACGTGACGTTGTCGCCTGATTTTGCCCAGAACCGGCGCATCTATCTGAGTTTTGCCGAAGAGGGCGAAGATGGAAAAGCGGGAACGGCGGTGGGCTATGGTCGTCTGTCGGATGACTATACGCAGTTGGAGAATTTTACGGTTTTCTTCCGCCAGCAGCCCAAGTTGTCCACCGGAAACCATTTCGGCGGCAGGCTGGCGTTCGACCGTCAGGGATATCTGTTTATTGCCTTAGGTGAGAATAATCAACGGCCGACGGCGCAGGAACTGGACAAACTCCAGGGGAAAATTGTCCGTCTGAGCGCGGACGGGGAAATTCCGCCGGATAATCCGTTGGTTAACCGACCCGGCGTCCGACCGGAAATCTGGTCATACGGTCATCGCAACCCGCAGGGGATGGCGCTGAATCCCTGGTCGGGCGCGCTGTGGGAAAATGAGCACGGGCCGCGCGGCGGCGACGAAATCAATATTCCCCAAGCCGGCGAGAACTACGGCTGGCCGCTAGCCACCTACGGCATCAACTATTCCGGGCTGAAGATCCCCGAGGCCAAAGGCGAACAGGTGGCGGGCATGGCGAATCCCATTTTTTACTGGCAGAAATCCCCGGCCGTCAGCGGTATGGCGTTTTATAACAGCGACCGATTCCCACAGTGGAAAAACTCGCTGTTTATCGGCGCGCTGGCGGAGCGGAATTTGATCCGCCTGACGCTGGATGGCGATAAGGTGGCGGCGGAGGAGCGATTGCTGAATGAGCGCGATGAACGTATTCGCGACGTGCGGGTAGGGCCGGACGGCTATCTTTATGTGCTGACCGATCATGATAACGGCAAGCTGCTAAAAGTAGGGCCAGGCACCTGACGGTGCCTGCTATTTCAGGATAACGGGATCATGACGTGTGTTTGATAGGCCGGACGCGCCGTGAGCTGTTGATACCAGCGCGCCAGATTGGGATGCGCCTGGCGCTCGATGGGCATGTTAAGCCAGCCATAGGCGATGCAGCCCAGCGGAATGTCGCCGATGCCGAATTTATCGCCCGATAACCAGGTTTGGTTCGCCAGCGCCGCATCAGCAATGCTCAATAGCCGCTCACATTCCGTCATCCCTTTTTCCACCAGCGCCATATCGCGTTTGTCCGCCGCGACGCGCACCATATTGATAAAGACAGGACCAAACGCGCTCGCCAGCGTAATCGACCAGTCCATCCACTTTTCGGCGTTCGCCCTTGCGCCGGCATCCGTAATATACAGCGAGTTTTCTCCGTATTGCGCGGCCAGATAACGCACTATCGTGTTGGACTCCCACAGCACCAGCTCGCCGTCCTGTAAACAGGGAACCAGTCCGTTAGGGTTCATCGCCAGATAATGCGCATCCTGATTGCGGCCGAACTGCCCGCCGGCCGGGATATGTTGGTAAGGCAGCGCCAATTCCGCCGCGCACCAAAGCACTTTCTTGACGTTAGTCGAGTTTTCACGTCCCCAAATCGTTACCATTCGGTATCTCCGGAAAGAAAAAGTTTATGCTGTGAAGGATAAAGTAAACTACCCAGCGAGTCGTAGATGAGAAATAATGATATGCCTTTTTAATCTTTATGATTTAACTTGTTATTCTCAATAATGACGAAAAGTCGTGTTCTGACAGGAAATATTTCAATGAAATTGACACACTCTCTTCGTGCAACGTTGGGTGTTGCACTATTGGCGGCCGGTATTCAAGCGGCCTGCGCCAACAGCGATCCGCACACTATTGTCTTCGGCGTGGCGCCGGGGCCTTATGGCGATATGGTTAATCAGGCGATTAAACCTGAACTGGCGAAAAAAGGTTACAAAGTGGTAGTGCGCGAATTCAGCGACTACGTTCAGCCCAATCTCGCTCTCGCCAACGGCAGTATTGACGCCAACCTGTTCCAGCACACGCTGTATCTGGAAAAATTCGCGGCGGATAAAAACCTGAAAATCAGTCGGTTGATCGTGGTGCCGACGGCCAGCATGGGGCTTTACTCCAATAAAATCAAATCATTGGATGAACTGAAAAAGGGCGACGTCATCACCTTGTCCAACGATGCCACCAACCTTGCCCGCGGCCTGCGTTTTTTACAATCGCTGGGTCTGATCACCATTAAGCCCGATATCGATGCCACCAAAGCATCGGAAAAGGATATTGTCGAAAACCCGCGCGGTTTGGTTTTCAAACCGCTGGAGGCCGCGCAGTTACCCAGAACGCTGGACAGCGTGACCGGTTCGCTGGTTAATGGCAATTTCGCCTTTGCGGCGGGACTCAAGCTGTCTTCCGCCATCAAGCTGGAAACGCTGGATGAAAATCTGAAGAATGTGATTGCGGTGCGCACGGAAGATCTGGATAAGCCGTTTGTCAAAGATACCAAGGCCGTTGTTGAATCGCCCGCCTATGCCGCGGTGATTAACCAGCCGGGGTCGATGTTCAGTCAGTTCCAGAAACCGGAATGGATGCTGGCGACCACGCCCGCGCCCGCACAATAAGCGCGAGCCGGTATCGCCTGATAGCCGCGCGTTTCGTTCGAGAAGCGATATGCTCGGGGAAAATCCCAACGGAGCGGGTAATATCAGGCCAGGCGAGCGAGAGCAGGCGGCGCCGGCAATTAACCTGTGGTATTTGTCTGGCCGGTCAGTGACCGGCTTTCTTCTTTTCCGCTAATGCCAGGAGTTTGCGGATAATGATTCAGTTAGAAGGGGTATGTGTTGACTTCTCTCACGGGAAGCAGCAGGGAAATCGCGCCGTTGATAATGTGACGCTGCATATCAAACCGGGAGAAGTTTTCGGGATTGTCGGCACCAGCGGGGCGGGGAAGAGCACGCTGTTGCGGACGATCAATGTATTGCAACGGCCCACGGCCGGGTTTGTGCTCGTTAATGGCGTAAAAATCAGCGACCTGCATGGCAAGAGTTTGCGTGAACAGCGCCAGAAAATCGGCATGATTTTCCAGCATTTTAATTTGATGCAAACGCGCACCGTGGCGGAAAACGTGGCGTTCAGCCTGAAGTCGGCCGGCAAGTCTAGCGAGGAAATCGCGCAGCGGGTGCCGGAGATTCTGAATCTGGTGGGACTGGGCGATAAGGCCGGCGCGTTTCCTTCTCAGCTTAGCGGCGGGCAGAAACAGCGCGTAGGCATTGCCAGAGCCATCGCCAATCGTCCGGAAGTGCTGTTGTGCGATGAACCGACGTCCGCGCTTGATTTGGAAACCTCCGCGTCGATTCTGGTGTTGCTCAAAGAGATTAACCAGAAGCTGGGTATCACCATCGTGCTGATTTCGCATGAGATGAGCGTGATCAAGTCGATCTGTGACCGCGTCGCGGTGATGACCGGCGGCAAAGTGGTGGAAGAAGGCGATGTGTTTGATATTTTCGCCGCGCCGCAGCATGCCTTTACTCGTCAACTGGTGGCGCATACGCTGAATCTTGAGCTTCCTCCTCGTCTGCTGGAGGATTTACAGGGTACATTGCTGAAAATCCTGTTTGTCGGCGATTCGGCGGAACAGCCGGTGCTGTCTGATGTGGCGACCCGTTATGGCGTCTCCGTCAATATCCTGCATGGCAAAATCGAGTATATCGGCAATCGCGCATTAGGCATTCTGGTCGCGCTGTTAACCCATCCGGCCAGTCCGGAAAAAGTGGCGGAAGCGATAGCGCATATTCAGGCCACGACGGCGCAGGTGGAGGTGTTACATGGCTGATTTATGGATCGATCTAGTCGCGGCGTTTGGCGAAACGTTCCAGATGGTGGGGATTTCGACCCTGTTCGCGGTGATCGGCGGGCTGCCGCTGGGGTTCCTGATCTACGTGACCGATCGGCACCTGTTTTGGGAGAACCGGGCGCTTTACCTGCTCAGCACCGTGGTGGTGAACATCATCCGTTCCATTCCGTTTGTCATTCTGCTGGTGCTGTTATTGCCGCTGACGCAGATCCTGCTGGGCAGCACCATCGGGCCGGTGGCGGCCGCGGTACCGATGTCGGTCGCGGCGATCGCTTTTTACGCCCGTTTGGTCGATAGCGCGCTGCGCGAGGTCGAGCCGGGTATTATCGAAGCGGCGGAAGCCTTTGGCGCCAGCCCGATGCGTATCATCTGTACCGTATTGCTGCCGGAGGCCAAAGCCGGTTTATTACGCGGACTGACGATTACGCTGGTCAGCCTTATCGGCTACTCGGCCATGGCCGGGATTGTCGGCGGCGGCGGCGTCGGCGATTTGGCGATCCGCTTTGGTTATTATCGCTATGAAACCGAAGTGATGATTATCACCGTGATCGCGTTGGTTATCCTGGTGCAGATTGTGCAAACGCTGGGCGACTGGCTGTCGAAACAGGCGGACAAACGCGAACGTCGCTGATTATCTGTCTTGTATTAATCTGATGCGGCACCCTATCCGGTGCCGCATGGCGTTATCCCGACCAGCGCTGTCGGCGCCATTGCCGATTGTCTGATTTTTTTCCCGCCGGCGCGTCTTTTTTAGACCTTTTCATTTCTTTGATTATCTTTACAAAGTGAATTGTTTCCTTGAGGGAGATGACGGGCTACCTTGGCTGTGTCTAAAGTTTTCAAAACATATTGAAAGTTAAATCTTTTAAATGAATTGTGGATATCCGGCGATCTCATGAAGAAAACGTTTCTCTTTGCCCATCTCAAATCTTACACACTAAGCGCGGTATTGCTGACGGGATTGATGCCGTTGGCGCATGCCGAACAGATCCCAACCGTCCCGCAGATTGAAGCGAGGGCATTTATCCTATTGGATTATCACAGCGGAAAAGTGCTGGCCGAATCTAACGCGGATGAACGTCTTGACCCGGCGAGCCTGACAAAAATGATGGCGAGTTATGCCATCGGACAGGCGATAAAAGCCGGGAAAATACGCACGACGGATGAGGTCACCGTCGGGAAAGACGCCTGGGCGACCGGCAATCCGGTGCTGCGCGGATCGTCGCTGATGTTTCTGAAGCCCGGCGATCGCGTTCCGGTTTCGGAATTGAATAAAGGCATCGTCATTCAATCGGGCAATGATGCCAGTATTGCGCTGGCGGATTATGTGGCCGGCAGTCAGGATGCGTTCGTCAGCCTGATGAACAACTATGTTAAAACGCTGGGATTGACCAATACCCATTTTCTTACCGTTCATGGACTGGATGCGGCGGGACAGTACAGCACCGCGCGCGATATGGCGTTACTGGGTCAGGCGCTGATTCGCGATGTGCCGGACGAGTATGCGCTGCATAAAGAAAAAGAGTTTACCTTCAACAACATTCGCCAGCCTAATCGAAACCGCCTGCTGTGGAGCTCCAATCTCAATGTGGACGGCATCAAAACCGGTCATACCAGCGGCGCCGGACATAATCTGGTGGCATCAGCCACCGAAGGCCCGATGCGCTTAATCTCCGTGGTGCTGGGCGCGCCGACGGATGCGACCCGTTTCCGCGAGAGTGAGAAACTGCTTACCTGGGGATTTCGCTTTTATGAAACCATCACGCCGATCAAGACGGGCGCGCCTTTTACCACGCAGCGCGTCTGGTACGGCACGCAGAAAGAGGCCCGGCTTGGTGTGGCGCAGGATGCCGCATTGACGATCCCAAAAGGGCAGATGAAAAATTTGAAAGCCAGCTTTACGCTGCTTCAGCCGCAGTTGTCGGCGCCTTTGGCGAAGAATCAGGTCGTCGGCGCCATTGATTTTCAGCTTGACGGCAAGAGCATCGGGCAGCATCAACTGGTGGCGCTGGACGAGATCCCGGAAGCGGGATTCTTCAGCCGATTGTGGGATTCGGTAATGCTGAAGTTTCAGCAGTGGTTTGGCGGTCTGTTCGGTTAATGGTCGATGTTCATCAACCGAATGCCATGGTCGTTGCAGTAGCGAAGATAGCCGGCCGCCGGTTGGCGATCGGTTATCAGCGTATCGAACAGCGTCAGCGGGCCGATACAGGCGGGTTTAACCAGATCGAACTTGCTGCTATCGGCAACCAGAATGGCGCGCTGCGACATCGCCAGCGCCCGGTGTTTCATACTCAGTTCCGCGAAATTAAAGCAGGTGGCGCCGGCGGCGAGATCGATTCCCGCCGCTGAAATAAACGCTTTATTCGGGCAGACGTTATCAAGCTCGTTGCGCTGGCCGAGCGGCGTGAAAATGGCGTTGTCCGGGTGAAACTGACCGCCGCAGAGGATCGCTTGGCAGGCGTGCTTTCCCTGTAACGCCAGAAAGGTGTTCAGGGAATAACAAATACCGGTAAACGGCAGGTCTTCGGCAATGGCGTCGATAATAAAAGGCGTAGTGGTGCCGCAATCGAAAAATACCGTATCGTTCGCAGCAATCAGACGCGCGGCGACGGCGCCGGCGCTGCGTTTTTCCGCCACATGTTTGTTTTGTTGATCGGAAACAAAATAATTGGTGGCGTTGTTATTCTTCAAATCGCTGACCACATAGCCGCCGAGCAATACCACGGCCGCTGGCTCGGCGCTCAGATCGCGGCGAACGGTCATCTCGGACACGCCCAGTAACTGGGCGGCGTCCTTAAGGTGCAGTTTGTCAGTTGATTTCAAGGCCTGGGCAAGTTTATTAATCCGTTCTTCGCGCCGCGTTTCCATGTGATGTCCTGATAATGGGTCTGCCTAATCGAATAATTCCATACGCACCATGATGATTGATATATTCAGCCTGCGCAGGGAGAGGCGTCCCTGAAGATACCTCATCCGCTTGTTCGCATTGTCATCACGTCGGGGGAAAGCAATTTCATCTATGCGGAATGATAATCAGTAGTTTCCTGCCGCGGACGATTTGCCGGAAACGATAGCGACGCCGGAACTGGTGCCGATTCGGGTCGCGCCGGCGAGGATCATGTTTTCCGCCGTCTGACGGTCGCGAACCGCGCCGGAGGCTTTAACGCCAACCGTTGGGCCTACTGTTTCACGCATCAGTTTCACATGCTCGACGCGCGCGCCGCCGGTGCTGAACCCGGTGGATGTTTTGACGAATGCGACATTCAGCTCACGACACATCTCACAAACCAGCACGATTTGTTCATCGCTAAGCAGGCAGGTTTCCAATATTACCTTCAACGGTATAGCGGCGCAAACCTCGCGCACGGCCTGAATGTCGGCCTTAACGGCGCTGACGTCGCCGCTTTTCAACCAGCCGATATTGATCACCATATCTATTTCTCTGGCGCCGGCGTCAATGGCGGCTTTCGCTTCAAAGGCTTTGGCGGATGTCAGGCCGGAGCCCAGCGGAAAGCCAATCACCGAACAAACCCGCACCGGTGTGCCTTTTAACTGACCGACGGCTAAGGGGACATAACCCGAGTTAACGCAAACCGCATAAAAGCGATGCGTTTTCGCTTCCTCACACAGCTTGATGATTTGTTGTTCGGTGGCATCGGCGGCCAGCAGCGTGTGGTCAATATAGGGGGCGTAATCGCGCGTTTCAGTCGTCATGGTTGGCTCCTTTGACTGTTTAATAAATCATGCGTGTTATAATTATAACATTTTAACTGCAATATCAATTTCATCTGTTCTTTTTCCCACGTAAATACCTGTAGCCTGCGATCATTGTCACATTAATAACAAACCATGGTTGTTATTGTTATTAATGTAACATTTAATAATTAAAAAAACCATCCGGGGAAGCTGATTATGGATATCGCAGTCATTGGTTCAAATATGGTGGATCTCATCACTTACATTGATGAGATGCCTAAAACAGGCGAAACGCTGGCGGCGCCGGATTTTGAGATAGGCTGCGGCGGGAAGGGGGCGAATCAAGCGGTTGCTGCCGCCAAGCTGGGGGCGTCCGTCATGATGGTCAGCCGGGTCGGCGACGACCTGTTCGCCGGCAACACCATAGAGAACTTACGGCATTTGGGCGTGGACGTTCGCTATGTTACGCCGGTCGCCGGCATCTCTAGCGGGGTGGCGCCGATCTTTGTCGATAAGTCGTCACATAACCGGATTTTGATTATTAAAGGCGCGAATAACCATCTATCGGCTCGGGACATCGACGCGGCCGCTGAATCACTCAGACAGTGCAAACTGTTTATTCTCCAGTTGGAAATCCCGCTGGAAACCGTCTATTACGCCATTGATTTTGCTCGCCGGCATCACATTCAGGTCATTTTGAATCCAGCGCCGGCTGCGCGCGAGCTGGATATCGACTATGCCTGCCAGTGCGATTTCTTTATGCCGAACGAAACCGAACTGGAAATTCTGACCGGTATGCCGGTTGATACCGAAGAGAACATTTTCAGCGCGGGACGCTTGCTGCTGGCCAGGGGATTGAAAAACCTGATTATCACCATGGGTCACCGCGGCTCGGTGTGGATGACGGGGGAACAGATACATCATGTTAAGCCGGTCAGCGTTCACGCCATTGATACCAGCGGCGCCGGGGATGCTTTTATCGGCTGTTTTGCGCATTACTTTGTGAAGGACGGAAACATAAAACGCGCGATGGAATACGCCTCTGCTTTTGCGGCCTATAGCGTTACGGGAAAAGGCACCCAGCGTGCTTATCCGGATGCGGCGCAATTTCGTGATTTTCTTGCCAATCATTCTCTCGCCAACTAACCGGGGAAAACATCATGCGTCAGGATATTATCCAAATGCCAGATGGCTATCTGAATAAGACGCCATTGTTTCAGTTTATTTTGTTGTCGTGCCTGTTCCCGTTATGGGGATGCGCGGCCAGCTTGAACGATATTTTGATTACGCAATTTAAAAGCGTGTTTGAACTGAGCGACTTCGCCAGTGCGCTGGTGCAAAGCGCATTTTACGGCGGCTATTTTTTGATTGCGATCCCGGCATCGGTAGTGATCCGGAAAAGCAGTTACAAGATCGCGATTTTGATCGGCCTGACGCTCTATATCGCCGGCTGTAGCCTGTTTTATCCGGCATCTCACATGGCGACCTATACCATGTTCCTGGCGGCGATTTTCGCCATAGCCATTGGGTTGAGTTTTCTGGAAACGGCCGCCAACACCTACAGCTCAATGATTGGTCATCGTGATTACGCCACGCTGCGCCTGAATATCAGCCAGACATTTTACCCAGTCGGCGCATTGATGGGGATTGTCCTGGGTAAATATCTGGTATTCCAGGAAGGCGATAGCCTGGAAAGTCAGATGGCGAACATGACGCCGGATCAGATCCACACGTTCCGCCTGCAAATGCTGGAATACACGCTGGAACCCTATAAGTATTTGATTTTCGTGTTACTGATAGTTTTCTTTCTATTCCTGCTGACCCGCTATCCAACCTGTAAGGTGGAAAATGAGGGACAGAACAAGCAGACGCTGCCGTCGCTCGGTGAGACGCTGCGTTATCTGGCGGGCAACAACCATTTCAAACGCGGCATTGTGGCGCAGTTTCTCTATGTCGGTATGCAGGTCGCTGTGTGGTCTTTCACCATTCGTCTGGCGTTAACTTTAGGAGCGGCCAACGAGCGTGATGCTTCTAACTTTATGATTTACAGCTTTATCTGCTTCTTTATCGGTAAGTTTGTCGCCAATTTCCTGATGACGCGCTTCAGCGCCGAAAAAGTCCTGATCGCTTACTCGGCGGCCGGCGTGGCGACGCTGGCTTATGTCGTCATGGTGCCGAATTTTACCGCCGTTTATGCCGCGGTCTTCGTCAGCGTTCTGTTCGGCCCCTGTTGGGCGACGATATATGCCGGTACGCTGGATACCGTCGACAAAAAATACACCGAGGTCGCCGGCGCCATTATCGTGATGTCTATCGTCGGCGCGGCGGTGGTGCCGGCAGTGCAGGGATATGTCTCCGATCATTTGGGTTCTCTGCAAAAATCTTTTGGCGTGTCTCTGTTGTGCTTTGCCTATGTCGGTTTCTATTTCTGGGGCGAAATGCGCAACAAGCGGCATTTGGCCGTCGATCGGCCCGCGACCAGTAATGACGCTTGATGAGAGGGATATTTAATGAGCACGCAAATACATTTATCACGTTCGATGTTTACGGAACAGCCCCGGATACTGCTGGAAAACGCACACTTTTCGGCAACGACGTTTCGTTATGTTTCAGGGATTGAGGCCATCAAATTACAGAATGCGCGCGGGTACATCATCATTTTGCCATTCTACGGGCAGATGATTTGGGATGCCGAATTCGATGGTCATTCTCTGACCATGAGCAATCCTTTTTCGCAGCCGAAGCCGGGCAGTAGCATCATCGATACCTATGGCTGCTTCGCCTTTCATTCCGGTTTGCTAAGCAACGGCTGTCCCGCCGCGGACGATCAACATCCACTGCACGGAGAAATGGCTTGTGCGCCAATGGACGTCGCGCGCTTGATCATCGGCAATGACGCCCTGACGCTGACGGGGGACTATGAGTATGTTAAAGGATTCGGTCATCATTACCGTGCGGCGCCGGCGGTGACTATGACGGCGGGCAGTACGCTGCTGAACATTGAGATGACGGTGACGAATCTGGCGAGCGCGCCTATGCCGTTACAGTATATGTGCCATATGAACTACGCCTATGTGGCCGGGGCGACATTCAGTCAGAACATTCCCGATCGGGCTTTCGCCTTACGCAGCTCCATTCCGGGGCATGTACATCCAACGGCGCAGTGGCTGAGTTATACGGAGAAGCTGGCGCAGGCGCCGGAAAGCTTCAATGCGCTGGATGAACCTGGGTTTTACGATCCGGAAATCGTTTTTTTCGCCGATAATCTGTCTCAGTATGCGCAGCAGGTGGAGTTCAGTATGCATGCGCCGCAGGGGCATCGTTTTGTGACCCGTTTTTCCAGCGCGGAGCTGAATTATGCGACTCGCTGGATTTTGTATAACGGCGATCAAAAAGTAGCGGCCTTTGCGTTACCCGCGACCTGCCGGCCTGAGGGATACAATGCGGCTCGTCGGGCAGGAACCCTGATTGAAATGGCCGCCGGCGAAACACGGCGTTTTCATGTGGAAACCGGGCTGGGTTAAGGGTTTTGGGCGGGATGCAAAAAAGAAAACGCCCATCGTTCTTGAACCTGAAAGGCGGGAACGACGGGCTCCTCAATATGGGGATAACAAAGAAAAGCAGTGGCAGTAATTCAGACTCTGGCCTTAAGGAAAAGTTCTGCCTTTTGTCAGAAATAGTGACAATTTTTTATACTTTCTGTTATCCCGGCAATTCCGGCCAGATGATGATGATCAGCGAACCGGCCAATGTCAGCAATACATTGGCGATGGCATAGGTACCCGCATATCCCAGCGCCGGAATATTGCTGCGGGCGGTATCGCTGATAATCTCCATTGCCGGCGCGCAGGTTCTGGCGCCCATCATGGCGCCAAACAGCAGGGCGCGGTTCATGCGCAGCACATAAGCGCCGAATAAAAAGCAGATAACCACCGGCACCAGGCTGACGATTAAGCCCGAGACCAGCATTTGCATCCCTATTTCGCCGAAGCTGCGGCCGATACTGCTGCCGGCGCTTAATCCGACGCCGGCCATAAACACCATCAGGCCGAATTCTTTCACCATATTCAGCGCCCCTTGCGGGATATAGCCGAACGTCGGGTGGTTGGCGCGCAGAAAGCCGAGCATGATGCCGGCAAACAGTAAACCGGCGGCATTGCCGATGCCGAACGTGAAATTACTGAACTGGATGGTGATCAGGCCGACCATGATGCCGATGATAAAGAATGCGCAGAAGGCCAGCAGATCGGTCACCTGGCTGTGAATGGAAATAAACCCGATTCTGTCCGCAATGCTTTTTACCCGGCGGGCGTCGCCGCTAACCTGCAACACATCCCCTTTATTCAGCACCACGCCGTCATCAATAGGCATTTCAATCTGGCTACGGATAATGCGGTTAAGAAAACAGCCGTGATCGGTAAGTTTCAATTGGCTGAGACGTTTACCGACCGCATTGTGGTTTTTCACCACGATTTCTTCGGTGACGATGCGCATATCCAATAGGTCGCGATCGAACACTTCTTTCCCATCGCGGAAGTTGGGGTTCAGACGGGCATGAGCATCGGGGTAGCCCACCAGAGAGATTTCATCGCCAAGTTGCAGTACGGCGTCGCCATCAGGATTGGCCAAAATGCCATTGCGGCGGATGCGTTCAATATAGCAGCCCGTCTGGCGATAAATGCCCAGTTCCCGCAGATTTTTCCCGTCAGCCCAGGCGACCAGTTCCGGACCGACGCGGTAGGCGCGGATAACCGGCAGGTACACTTTTCGCTGGCTGTCGGTATCAAGCCCACGTTCGCGGGCAATCTGCTGCGCGCTGGTCGGCAAGTCCTGATGCTGTAATTTGGGCAGATAGCGCGCGCCGAAGATCAGGCTGACCAGGCCGACAAGATAGGTCAGCGCATAGCCCAGGCTTAGGTGGTCCTGCTCTACGCCTATTTGCGCGCCGAGGCCGGACATGGTGCGCAAGGTGTCGCCGGCGCCGACCAAGACGGGGGTGGATGTCATGGCGCCCGCGAGCATACCGGCCGTCAGCCCGATCCCCCAGCCGAATAACTTGCCTAATCCCAGCGCCAGCAGCATGGCGCTGACCACCATCACCAGGGCAAGCATGAGGTAATTCTTGCCGTCGCGGAAAAAAATTGAAAAGAAATTAGGCCCGGCTTCCACTCCGACGCAAAAAATAAACAACATAAAACCGAGATTGAGCGCTTCGGTGTTAATCGAAAAATGTTGTTGTCCGAGTAATAACGATACCACCAAAACACCAATAGAATTACCGAGTTGTACTGGCCCCAGACGTAACTTCCCAAGGCAAAGTCCTAATGAAAGAACCACGAATAACAGCAGAATGTAATTCCCGTTTAACAAATCAGCGACGTTTATATTCATGGGATGTAACTTGTCATTTACCAGTAAGTGCTTGATATAAATGGTTATAGAGGCTAGATTTAGCCATTAACTGCATAGGTTCCACTGACATCATAAATAACTGTCGGCGAGCAGGAACCCGGCGCGATCAGTCTAATTTATGCTGTACAAATTGTTCATCGCAATTATTGTGGCGTCGCTATTCTAGATGTTTGTTGGTCTTACAACCAGTATTCACTGAATAAATAGTGGCGATACCTCACTTTATGTCATATCGGGGATATTCAGTCATTCATATTTACCGTGTCGAAGTTTAACCCCATCGCTTTTTCAGGCGTGATCGCAGCGCATTCCCGGCGTTATCGTCCGGGGATACGGTCAGGCCGCAGCGTGAAACAGGTGGAGCAGGGCATCGGTCAGATATGACGTGGACGGCATATCAAGAGAGGAAACGTATGGCGAACGATAAAGGTTGGATTGGTTCAGCCTGTTGTTTTTTATTGTTTACCGTGGTCTTTTTAGGTCAAAAAATGAATGTGCCTGACGTGGTCTCTGACGATGGGCTGCGTGGCGATCCCGGAATGTTGCTCTTTTTATTGCCGGGCATCGTGGCAAGCTGTCTGTCCCGGCGCGGACGGCTGCTGTATCCATTGATTGGATCGCTCATCGCGATGCCGGTGTGCCTGCTTATCCTGCATTTTGGCCGCGCGCCCAATCACTCGTTCTGGCAAGAGCTGGCTTATATGTTGAGCGCGGTATTCTGGAGTGTGCTGGGCGCGCTGGGCGTTTTATGCCTGCATGCGACCTATCGGCGGTATTTTCGCTGAATCGGCGTTTATCGCGGATGGGGCTTGCTCCTCTATTCGGACAAAACGCTATCGGTTTGAACAACGCGATAACTGATGGTCGAATTCGTCGGGAACGACGTTGATCAGCAACGGCTGGCCAGCCAGCGGTGAGAGGCAGGATGTCTCTCAATTAACCCTGATACGCTTGTTCAAGTCCGTGATTCAGGTGACTGACAAAGCTGCCGGAGCAGATTTGAACGCTGCTTACAGCAGCCGAGTAACAAAGTCGACGCACAGGCAACTTGCCTTTATGACGAATACATACGGCTAAAATTGATCCATCGGCAAATTATATAAAAAATGTTTAAAGAGACCGCTGGTTATATAATATCAAAATATGTTGAACTGGTTGACGACTAACAGGTTCACCCGGCCAAAATACGCTCAGTCCGACTACTACTGTTGCGGTGATTTATCCTATATTTTTTCTCCACATGTCAGACATTATTTTAGCAGCAGGCGGATTCGGCATCCGTCACTATCACCTCTGAATATGTTTCCCTGGTGAAGGACATTATTCACATACCCCGATTGATCTGGCATGATATAAATATCTCGAACTTTATGTTCTTATAACGCTGCTTACCATAACGCAATATGAAAATATGAGAACGGGTGAAAACCCCTCTTGTTTCAGAAGACTATTTGTGCTATTGACCAATCATGAATGCTGTAAATATCTTTTATATATAAATAATAAGGATGCGAATAATAAATGAATTTAAATATTACCGATAAGCCGGATCAAAGTGAACAAGACTACGTTATTCAAAGTTTGTGGCAGCACAATGAAAAATATGACGCCGTCGATATTCAGCCATTATTTTTGAACTTCAAGGATCAGACCGGCGCCATCGTGGCGGGTCTGGTGGCCAGAACCTGGTGGGGAGGCCTTGAAGTACAATATCTATGGGTCAGCGAGAAATACCGAAAAACCGGATTAGGCAGCCAACTGATGAAAAAAGCCGAAGAGGAAGCGCTTAAACGCGGTTGCCATCTGGCCTATGTCGATACCTTCAGTTTTCAGGCGCGGGGCTTTTACGAGAAACTGGGATATCGCGAATACGGCAACCTGCCGGGATATGCCCACAAGCATACGCGGCACTATTTAGCAAAACTGATCCGCTGAGTCAGCCTGAGTCTAAAAGGAGGGCAGGATGCCATCGTCATCAAAAAGTATGAATGATTATATCCGCAGCCTTATCACCATGATGGAGTACCTGAATGAGCCCTGGGGGATTAAAGATTTGGAATCCAGGCATATCTATATGAATAAAGCGGCATACCTTTATACCAATACGCCCCTGAATTTTGATATCGAGGGGAAGTTTGATGATGAGTTTCCTGCCGGTTGGGCTGAGTTATCCGATGACCTGAAAGAGCATGATCGCCGTACGGAAAATAGCGCACAGCGCGTTACCGTTATCGAAACCCACTATTGGTACGGCAAAAAAACGCTAACGCCGTTCATTAGCGAGAAAATCCCCATCTTTAATGCAGAGCGGATTTGCATCGCAACCATGTGGAACGCCAGGCCGCTTAATACGCTGTCGCCTCTGGTTTATATTGACCACAAAAAGCCCACGACGTTAAATACCGAATTAACCACCAGCATTTTTACCAAGTCTGAACTTGATATTGTTTTTCTGATCTTACAACGACTAAGCAATAAAGAGATCGCCAGAAAAATGAACGTTTCCTATAAAACCATTCAGAATAGAGTATATAGCATATATCAAAAGGCGAACGTCCATTCATTGAATCAATTCGAGGAGTTTTGTCGTCATCTGGGACTGGATAATTATGTTCCAAATTCGCTCATAGAGAAAGGCATTCAATTTATTTAAATATAAGGAAGATATTCGGATGGAAAGTATCGATGATTATCCGGTCAGTCGGGTGCCGATGAATGTACGGTTGCCCTTTTTTAATGTGGCATTGGTCCATATAGGGATGCTGACCGCGCTGGATCAATTTATGTTAGGCGCCGTACTGGGCAACGCAATGACGCTGCGCGATGCCTTTATCTCGATTTTTATCGGCAGCTCGATATTCGGGGTGGTAACGTTGGGCCTTGGCTATGCGGGTATGAAAGAGGGATTATCCGGCAGTCTGCTGGCCCGATGGTGCGGTTTCGGCCGCGTGGGTTCCGTATTGATCGGCGTGGTGATAGCCGTCAGCCTGTTAGGCTGGTTCGGCGTGCAAAACGCCGTCTTTGCCAAAGCCCTCAACTTCGCCCTCGGCGACAGGTTAGGCTTCGGCTGGTCGGCCACCCTGTCCGGCGCCGCGCTGACGATTCTGGTCGCCTTTGGCTTCAAGGCGTTAAAATTTACCGCGAAAATAGCCGTTCCGCTGTTTATCTTTATTGTCGGCTATATCTCCGTTATGACCCTCTCGGGGCACAATATCGCCGAGTTGCTGCGTTCCGCTCCCGCCGGCACGGCCGTTTCCATCAGCGCCGGCGCCACCATGGTGGTCGGCGGCTGTATTGTGGCAAGTTTAATTACCCCCGATATGACCCGTTATTCCCGAAAAGGCAACCACGTTTTCTGGATCACCATTATGTCGATCATCGTGGGGGAATTTATCGTCAACGGGTTGGCGATATTAATTGCCCGGGCGCTGAATACCGCCGATGTGGTGACCATCATGTCGCAAACCGCCGGGGGGATCGGGCTGATCGCGGTCATTTTCTCCACATTGAGAATCAATGACATCAATCTTTATTCGTCATCATTGGGTATTGCCAACGCCATAGAAGGCATGACCGGCAGAAAACTCAGCTATATGTCGATCACGCTGGTGATTGGGTTTATTGGCACCTTCCTTTCCGTGATGGGTATTTTGGATAGGTTCGTGGATTTTCTCACGCTGCTTGGCGTACTTTTCCCGCCGATTATCGGCATCATGCTGGTCGATTATTATATTTTACGCACTCATGGACAATTACTCGCCGCGAGCAGAAAAGCAGGCGAACTGCCGGAAGCCGCCGATACGCCGTTGATCGGTTGGGCGGCCATCGCCGCGAGTGTTGCCGGCGCCATAGTAGGCTTCGCCATAGAATGGGGGATTCCGGCGCTTAATTCGCTATTGGCGGCCAGTCTTCTGTATTGGCTGATTAAACGCGGCAGCAGGGTTTCGACCGGACATTAAACAGGCCGTGCCATCCTTTAAAAAAATGCCGGTCAGCTTAAGCGACCGGCATTCAGCCTGTTGACAAATCTATCCATTCTCACCGCGCGACGTCCTTTGTCATCAGCCTTATTACGCAACATGCGTCTTTTTTGTCGTGCGCCGATTATTTTTGGAACAAACTCAAATTTTCTTTCGCGTAAGCTTCAAAGTCCGTACAGCCGCCGATGTGTTTTTCATCCAGGAATATCTGCGGCACGGTTTCAACCGGTTTGCCTACCGTCTTCGACAAATCGTCTTTCGTGATGCCTTCCGCCCGGATATCGACATAGCGGAAACGGAAGTCATCACGCTGTTCAGCCAGTTTTTCTGCCAACGCTTTGGCGCGCACACAGTATGGACAACCCGGGCGCCCGAAAATAACAGCGAACATGTAAACTCCTTATAAATGGGAAAAGTGTCGTTTTTCTGAAATTGCCGGCGAATGCCTATCTTTAATGCGGTGACTATGCCTGCATTAGCCGATGAAAAAAAGTCGTCGTTGCCTGTCGCAATAATTCGCTTTATCTATCATATACGCTTCCTTTATCGGTTGCAGCCTTGTTGGCCTTGCTTGCCCGACAAGGGCGTGATGGCGGCGGTGGAAGAAAGTTGGTCCGGCGTGTCGGCTGACCTATAATTATCCGCTGGGGTCGGCGGAATATCCTATGCGTGCTCGGCGTCTGTTTGCATTAAGGATCCGCACAGTATAATGACGCCATGCATCAGAACTTTTCATCGGTAAAGTACATAATGCCTGAAGGATATCAGAGTGACGCCCACCATTGATCTATTACGACATCATCGTTCCATTCGTGCTTTTACCTCACAAACGCTGACGGACGAACAGCGCGGCGCGATCGTCGCCGCCGCGCAAAGCGCTTCCAGCTCCAGTTTTTTACAGTGCAGTTCAATTATCCGCATTACCGATCCGGCCATGCGGCAGACGTTGGTTCACTATGCCGGCGAGCAGGGCTATGTTGCGCAGGCGGCGGAGTTTTGGGTGTTTTGCGCCGATTTTTACCGTCATCTGCAAATATTTCCACAGGCCGAAACCGGCTTGGCGGAACAGTTGCTGATAGGCTGCGTGGATACCGCCATCATGGCGCAGAACGCGTTGGTCGCCGCAGAGTCATTAGGGTTGGGCGGCGTGTTTATCGGCGGCATCCGCAACAATATCGCTGATGTCACCGCTTTGCTGCAACTGCCGAAACAGGTGCTGCCGTTATTCGGTCTCTGCCTGGGATACCCCGACGCCGATCCGGCGTTAAAACCGCGATTGCCGCCGGCAATGTTAATGCATGAGAATACCTACCAACCGCTCGATCGTGAAAAACTGGCCGAATACGATCGGCAATTGGCGGAGTATTACCTACAGCGCACCCATAATCGGAGTGATAGCTGGAGCGAACATGTCCAGTACACGCTAAAAAAAGAACTGCGGCCGTTTATGCTGGATTACTTGCATCGGCAGGGATGGGCGATACGTTAGTATCCGCATTGCCGTTATTTTTCAAGACGCAATTGCGTCGGCCCGGAGGCGGGCAGGATAGCCCGCCATCAATCTATTGGGTATGGGACATTTATGAAGATTGCGATTCTGTCTCGTGATGGTTCGTTATATTCCTGCAAACGGCTGCGTGAAGCGGCGGAAGAGCGCAAACATCGGATTGATATCATTGACCCGCTGTCCTGTTACATGAATATCAATTCGGCGGCGCCGTCGGTGCATTATCGCGGGCGTCGGCTGGTTAAATATGATGCGGTTATTCCGCGCATTGGGTCGCAAATTACGTTTTACGGCACGGCGGTGCTGCGCCAGTTCGAATGCTTGGGAAGTTTCCCGCTTAACAACGCCGTCTCGGTTATCCGCGCCCGCGACAAGCTGCATTCGCTTCAGTTGCTGGCCGGCGCCGGCATCGATCTTCCGGTTACCGGTTTTGCCCATTCGCCGGATGATACCAGCGACCTGATAGAAATGGTCGGCGGCGCGCCGCTGGTCGTGAAGCTCGTGGAAGGCACGCAGGGTATCGGCGTGGTGCTGGCGGAAACCCGCCAGGCCGCGGAGAGCGTGATTGACGCTTTTCGCGGCCTGAATGCCCATATTCTGGTGCAGGAGTATGTGCGGGAGGCACGGGGCAGGGATATTCGCTGTCTGGTGATCGGCAACCGGGTGGTGGCAGCCATCGAACGACAGGCTAAAGCGGGCGAGTTTCGGTCCAATTTGCATCGCGGCGGTTCGGCGAGCAGGGTGCAAATTACCGCCCGTGAGCGAGCGGTTGCGCTTAATGCGACCAAAACGTTGGGATTGAATGTCGCCGGAGTGGATATTTTGCGCGCTGAGCGCGGGCCTCTGGTGATGGAAGTGAATGCCTCGCCGGGGCTGGAGGGCATCGAAAGCACCACCGGGATTGATATCGCCGGCATGATCATTGAATTTATCGAGCAACATGTCCGGGCGTTATCGGCGCATAAAGGTTAGCGTTTTGTATCTTGGCCGGCGCGCATCGGTCAAAAAAGGTGGCGGGCATGAACGGCCCGCCATAAAATACGCAACGGGTCGTTGGTGATTTATCGCAATTTAACGCGTGTTTGTCATGGCATCGGGCGGTAATATTCCGTAAGCTATGGACCCTTTTTTAACAACAGTCAGCATGAGGCAAAATAATGGATTCACTCATCGTCCCGGATTTGGCTATGCTACGGCGGTGGCTGGATCAATTAAACATCCTGTTTTTCGAATGCGACTCCTGTCAGGCGCTGCATTTACCGCATATGCAGAATTTTGACGGCGTATTCGACGCCAAGGTTGATCTGGTGGATAACGTAGTGCTGTTTTCGGCCCTGGCCGAGGTGAAACCCAGCGCGTTAATCCCGCTGGTGGGCGACTTGAGTCAAATCAACGCCAGTTCCCTGACGGTAAAAGCCTTTATCGATGTTCAGGATGACAATCTGCCGAAGCTGATCGTCTGTCAGTCGTTCAGCGTTGCCGCGGGTATGACGCTGGAGCAGTTCAGGCACTTCATGCAGCAATCTGAAGAGCAAATATCAATGGTCATTTTAGAGGCCGGGGCAAATAATCTTCTGTTTATTGGTGATGAAGAAGAAACTCCTGCCAGTAGAATGAATACCTCCTTCCTTCATTGAAGCCATTGCTGCCAACGGCAGCAATCAGTTTTACTTATTTTAAGTCATCCGTCATTTATTCTGCATTTTTGCTGTTTTTACCGAGCATTAATCGGCGTTTATCGGTAAATGCCCCTATTGCATAGATAAAATATGAATAAATAATCGATAAAAACCATTTTTTCCGTTCGACTATGGTATGACCGGTGCAGTGCGGTTATGCTTAATTTCTGTCACAGTTTTGCGATAGGCTCGCATTTGTAACGGCGTCCGCTATGCTGCATTCAACGCAGATAGCCGGAAAGATGAACAACATAACTATTCATTGCTTGCTGTCGCGATGACATAGACGCAGGAAGATTTTTGTATCCGACGGATATAAGTTTACTCTCATGAATCACATCCTTGTATGGAGGAAGGAACGGATGTTCACCCAACGTAAAAAATGGTTATCGGGTGTTGTTGCTGGCTTAATGATGGCCGCGTCCGTCACCGCGTCTGCGGAAGAGAAAGTGCTGCATGTTTACAACTGGTCTGACTATATCGCGCCGGACACGTTGCAGAATTTCCAGAAGGAAACGGGCATAAAAGTGGTTTATGACGTGTTTGACTCCAATGAAGTATTGGAAGGCAAACTGATGGCGGGCAGCACCGGGTTTGATTTGGTCGTGCCTTCGGCCAGTTTTCTCGAGCGTCAACTCGCTTCCGGCGTTTTCCAGCCATTGGATAAAAGTAAACTGCCGAATTACAAAAATCTCGATCCTGAACTGTTGAAACTGATTGCTCAGCACGATCCGGATAATAAATATGCGTTGCCGTATTTATGGGCGACCACCGGCATCGGCTACAACGTCGATAAGGTCAAAGCGGCGCTTGGCGCCGATGCGCCGGTTGATAGCTGGGATCTGGTATTGAAACCGGAAAATCTGGAAAAGCTGAAAAGCTGCGGCGTCTCTTTCTTGGATGCGCCTGAAGAGATTTTCGCCACCGTCTTGAACTATCAGGGCCAGGATCCTAACAGCACCAAAGCGAACGACTACACGACGTCGGCGACGGAACTGTTGCTGAAACTGCGCCCCAGCATTCGCTACTTCCATTCCTCGCAATATATCAACGATCTGGCGAACGGCGATATCTGCGTCGCTATCGGCTGGGCCGGCGACGTGATGCAAGCGGCCAACCGCGCCAAAGAAGCCAAGAACGGCGTCAACATTCATTACAGTATCCCGAAAGAAGGGGCGCTGGCGTTCTTTGATGTTTTCGCCATTCCGGCGGATGCCAAAAATGTGGATTCCGCCTATCAGTTCCTGAACTATCTGCTGAAGCCGGACGTCATCGCCAATATCAGCAACCATGTGTACTACGCCAGTGCGAATAAAGAAGCGGTGCCGTTGGTGAACGAAGACATTCGCAACGATCCCGGTATCTATCCGCCAGCGGACGTACGCGCCAAGCTGTTTACGCTCAAGGTTCAATCGCCACAAATTGACCGCACGCGTACGCGCGCCTGGACCAGGGTAAAAAGCGGAAAGTAAGCGTTTTTCATCCTGAATATGTATACACAACAGGCGGCCGATACCGCCTGTTTGCACTATTAAGAGTGTCTAATCGTGTCGCCTCATGTGCGTAAAGGCCGTATTCCGCCTGAAGCCAGACGGCGACTTGTTTTGCTTTTGCCGGAGAGCAATGCGAAGTGAGTGAAGCTATTCCCCGTCCCCAACCCAGGCCCCAAAAAGCGGTGACGCCGCTGTTGGAAGTTCGTAACCTGACTAAATCATTCGATGGCCAGGCCGCCGTCGACGACGTGAGTCTGACTATTTACAAGGGTGAAATATTTGCGCTGCTGGGCGCTTCCGGTTGTGGAAAATCCACGCTGTTGCGTATGCTGGCAGGGTTTGAACATCCTACACAGGGCCAGATTGTGCTGGATGGACAGGATCTTTCTTTGGTCCCGCCTTACCAGCGCCCCATCAATATGATGTTTCAGTCATATGCGCTGTTCCCCCATATGACAGTGGAAAAGAATATTGCTTTCGGTTTGAAGCAAGACCGGCTATCGCGTTCCGAGATAAAAGATCGCGTGGAAGAAATGCTGACGCTGGTGCATATGCAGGAGTTTGCCGGACGTAAACCCCATCAGCTTTCCGGCGGTCAGCGTCAGCGCGTGGCGCTGGCGCGCAGTCTGGCCAAACGTCCCAAGCTATTGTTGCTGGATGAACCCATGGGCGCGCTGGATAAAAAACTACGCGATCGCATGCAGCTTGAGGTCGTCGATATTCTGGAGCGCGTCGGGGTGACCTGCGTCATGGTAACGCACGATCAGGAAGAAGCGATGACGATGGCCGGCCGCATCGCCATCATGAACCGCGGCAAGTTTGTGCAGATTGGCGAGCCGGAAGAGATATACGAGCATCCGAATACCCGCTTCAGCGCCGAGTTTATCGGTTCCGTCAATATGTTTGAAGGCGTGCTGACCGAGCGCCGGGATGACGAGTTGATTATACGCAGCCCCGGACTGGTTCATCCGCTGAAGGTCGATTCCGATGTATCCATCGTTGACGGCGTGCCGGTGTATATCGCGCTCCGGCCGGAGAAAATCATGCTTTGCGATCGGACGCCGGCCGACGGCTGTAATTTCGCCGTCGGGGAAGTGGTGCACATTGCTTACCTGGGCGACCTGTCGATTTATCACGTCAGACTGAACAGCGGGCAGATTATCAGCGCGCAGTTGCAGAATGCCGACCGCTATCGCAAAGGCTCGCCGACCTGGGGCGACGAAGTGCGGTTGTGCTGGGACGCTGATAGTTGCGTGGTGCTGACGGTGTAGCGGGGAGTGATAATGACAATGTTTTCTGGACATAACGCCGCCGTACCGCCGGAAGAGCAAAGAGGGCGATTCGCCCTGCTGATTGCGCGCTGGCGCCAGGAGCACGGCCGTAAGCTGGTGATTGCGTTGCCGTATTTCTGGCTGCTGCTGCTGTTTTTGCTGCCGTTCCTGATTGTATTCAAGATCAGCCTGGCGGAGATGGCGCGCGCGGTGCCGCCTTATACCGACCTGATTTCCTGGGCGGATGATAAGCTGGATATTTCGTTGAATCTGGCGAACTATCTGCAATTGCTCGGCGACCCGCTGTATGTCGATGCCTACCTGCAATCCTTGCAGGTTGCGGCGATATCGACGCTGGGCTGTCTGTTGATCGGTTATCCGCTGGCCTGGGCCGTGGCGCACAGCAAGCCTTCCACCCGAAATATTCTGCTGTTATTGGTTATTCTGCCGTCCTGGACATCGTTTCTTATCCGCGTGTATGCCTGGATGGGGATTTTGAAAAATAATGGTATTTTGAATAACTTTCTTTTGTGGTTGGGCGTTATCGATCAGCCGCTGGTGATTCTGCATACCAATCTGGCGGTGTATATCGGCGTGGTGTACTCCTATCTGCCCTTTATGGTCTTGCCGATCTATACCGCGTTAACGCGGCTGGATTATTCACTGGTTGAAGCCTCGCTCGACCTGGGCGCCCGGCCGTTGAAAACCTTTTTCAGCGTTATCGTGCCGTTGACGAAAGGCGGCATCATCGCGGGGTCGATGCTGGTGTTTATCCCCGCCGTGGGCGAGTATGTGATCCCGGAACTGTTGGGCGGACCGGATAGCATTATGATTGGCCGTATTTTGTGGCAGGAGTTCTTTAATAATCGTGACTGGCCGGTAGCTTCCGCGGTGGCGATTATCATGCTGCTGTTGCTGATTATGCCGATCATCTGGTTCCACAAGCATCAAAGCAAAACCGCGGAGGGCGAGCAATGAATAATCTGCCGGTAGTGCGTTCGCCGTGGCGCATTGTGATTTTGGTGCTCTGTTTTACCTTTCTCTACGCGCCGATGCTGATGTTGGTGATCTATTCCTTCAATAGCTCCAAGCTGGTGACGGTATGGGCGGGATGGTCAACGCGCTGGTATGCTGAGCTGTTCCATAATTCGGCGATGATCAGCGCGGTCGTCCTCAGCCTGACGATCGCGGCGGCCTCGGCCACCATGGCCGTGGTGCTGGGAACGCTGGCGGCGGTGGTGATGGTGCGTTTCGGCAGTTTCCGCGGGTCAAACGGCTTTGCATTTATGCTGACCGCGCCGTTGGTGATGCCGGATGTAATCACCGGGCTGTCCCTGTTGCTGCTGTTTGTCGCATTGGGGCATGCCATCGGCTGGCCGGCGGAACGCGGAATGTTCACCATCTGGCTGGCCCATGTGACGTTTTGCACCGCCTATGTCACGGTGGTGATCAGCGCGCGCTTGCGGGAGCTGGATCGTTCTATTGAAGAGGCGGCGATGGATCTGGGCGCCACGCCGTTAAAAGTGTTCTTCATTATTACGGTGCCGATGATTGCGCCGGCGTTGATCTCCGGCTGGCTGCTGGCTTTTACCCTGTCGCTGGACGATCTGGTTATCGCCAGTTTTGTTGCCGGGCCGGGCTCCACCACGCTGCCGATGCTGGTGTTCTCCAGCGTAAGGATGGGGGTTAATCCACAGATTAACGCGCTGGCTTCTTTGATATTGTTGGTCGTCGGCATTATTGGTTTTATTGCCTGGTGGTTTATGGCCAGGGCCGAGAAACAGCGTCAGCGTGATTTGCAGAAAGCCAGACGGGGTTAATTCGCCGCCGTTTGTTTTTTAGCTGCCGGCCTCGCTGTTAATAACAACGCCACCTTCGTCTGGTGGCGTTGTTGTTCTATATGAAGGGAGAAACTGGCGATTTTGTACAGTAAAAGCAAACGCATACCGCGAAAAAAATATGCGCCCGTGCCGGTAATGGTGGCCGGCATCGCCATCATTGCGCTCCGCGTTGTGGGAATTTTACTGCTGGCCTGGGAGTTGGGCCTGAGTGAACTGGGCGGATGGATAGCAAGCAGCGTGCAGCAATGGGACTCGGGGCTGATCCTGCTGCTGTCGCTGGCGGTGATCGGCACGGAAATCCGCTGTGGTTTGGCCGTACTGGCAGGGGCTAACTGGGGTCGTTGGGGATATGTGATCTGCCAGTGTCTGGTGGCGTTCTATATGCTGCTCGCGTCCTTGAGCGAACATTTTCCGGCGATATTCCATATTTCCGGCGATAATCACCTCGCGGTATTGCACCAGCTGTTATTACAGCAGATCCCCGATCTGCTGGTCATGATATTGCTTTTTTTGCCGCGCCGCTCCAGGCGTTTTTTTACTCGTCTTCGTCCCTGAGACTCGCCCTGCGGGCCGCCGCAAGCGGCGTTGAAAAACGCTCCAGGCGTTTTTTTACTCGTCTTCACCCCTGAGACTCGCCCTTCGGGCCGCCGCAAGCGGCGTTGAAAAACGCTCCAGGCGTTTTTTTACTCGTCTTCATCCCTGAGACTCGCCCTTCGGGCCGCCGCAAGCGGCGTTGAAAAACGCTCCAGGCGTTTTTTTACTCGTCTTCGTCCCTGAGACTCGTCCTGCGGGCCGCCGCAAGCGGCGTTTTTTTCTGCGGCGGAAATGACGGCGCGGTGGTGGTACAATCCGCGTCATTCTGTTTTCACCTGATAGTTAGATTTTTTATGCATTGTGCGCGGTATAGCGCGGGAACCTGTCGTTCCTGCCAGTGGCTGGAAAAAACCTATCCACAGCAACTCGCTGATAAACAGCAACATCTTACCGACTTACTACAGTCACGCCCGGTTGAACAATGGCTGCCCGTTTGTCCTTCGGCTCAGTCTGCTTTTCGCAATAAAGCGAAAATGGTGGTCAGCGGCAGTGTTGAGCGACCGTTGCTGGGCATGCTGCATCGCGATGGCGAGGCGGTCGACCTGTGCGACTGTCCGCTTTACCCGGACAGTTTCGCGCCGGTGTTTGCCGCCCTGAAGATATTTATCGCCAGAGCCGGGCTGACGCCCTATAACGTCGGCCGTCGGCGCGGCGAGCTAAAGTATTTGCTGCTGACGGAAAGCCGCTGGCGCGGCGCCTTTATGCTGCGCTTTGTTCTGCGCTCAGAAAAAAAACTCGACCAGTTGCGGGCGGCATTGCCCTGGCTGCAACAGCAGCTCCCCCAGCTTGAGGTGATCTCGGTCAATATTCAGCCGGTGCATCAGGCGATTATGGAAGGGGAGACGGAAATTATCCTCAGCGACGCGTCATCGCTGGCGGAACGGCTTAACCATGTCCCGCTCTATATTCGTCCGCAAAGTTTCTTTCAAACCAATCCGCAGGTGGCCGCCGCGCTGTACGCCACCGCCCGCGACTGGGTGGCGGAATTGAATATCCGCAGTATGTGGGATTTATTCTGCGGCGTCGGCGGTTTTGGTCTGCATTGCGCCTCGCCGACCATGCGCTTGACCGGTATTGAGATCAGCGCCGAGGCCATCGCCTGCGCGCGTCTGTCCGCCGAGCAGCTCGGTCTGACGCAACTCGCGTTTCAGGCGCTGGATTCAACGCAGTTCGCCGTCGCTAACGCCCGGATCCCGGATCTGGTGCTGGTCAACCCGCCGCGCCGGGGTATCGGCCGCGAGCTGTGCGACTATCTGAGCCGTATGGCGCCGGACTATATCCTTTACTCCAGCTGCAACGCCGAAAGTATGGTGAAAGATATGGACGTTATGACCAACTACCGTGCCGTACGGGTACAGTTGTTCGATATGTTCCCGCATACCGCGCATTATGAGGTATTGACGCTGTTGCAAAGAAACGCGCGGGACTGAGCGAGGGGAAAACGGTGAACTACGCGGTATGCGCTACCGCGTAGTGCAAGCGGGGATTTATTGCGGGAACCACTTATCGTTAATCGATTGGTACGTGCCGTCGGCTTTGATGGCCTCCAGCGCGTTATTCAGTTTTTCCAGCAGCGCCTTGTCATTCGGGCGAACGGCAATGCCTAACCCGGTTCCGAAGTACTCCGGATCCGTAACGTGTTGGCCGACGGTGGCCAGCGTCGGGTTGGTTTTGATCCACTCGTTCACCACGGCGGTATCGCCGAATACGCCGTCAATACGGCCGTTTTTCAGATCCAGCACCGCATTTTGATAGCTGTCGTAAGCCACGGTTTTCACTTCCGGATGCTTGTCGTTCATGTATTTTTGGTGGGTTGTACCGTTTTCCATACCGATACGTTTCCCCTTCAGAGCGGCAAAATCACTAAATTTGCCTTTCTGTGCGATAACCACCGCCGAGTTGGCATAGTAAGGCTGGGTGAACGCCACTTGTTTGCTGCGCTCCGGGGTGATATCCATCCCGGAAATCACCGCGTCATAGCGACGGAATTTCAGCGCGGGGATCAGGCTATCGAACGCCTGATTCGTGAATGTACAACTGGCCTGCATCTGTTTACACAGCGCTTTCGCCAGATCCATATCGAAACCCACGATTTCGTTATTCGCATCCAGAGACTCGAACGGCGGATAAGTCGCCGATGACGCGAAGCGGATGGTGTCTGCGGCTGCGGCGCTGAATGTCATCCCTGCCAGTAATGTGGCGATCAACAATTTTTTCATGTACATACTCCAGTCTGTTTCTTTTACTCGTACGGCGCGTTATCCGTACGGCAATGCCGGCTCAATGGCGGATACACCAGAAAACCCTGTCAGTTCCTGCGTTCAAACGCCAGCGCGCGTCGCTCGATCAAGCGCATCAGCAACGTCAGTATGCCGTTGACGCAAAGATAGATAACGCCCGCCGCGCCGAATACCATGACGTCATAGGTGCGGCCATACATCAGTTGGCTATACCCCATGACTTCCATCAGGGTAATGGTGTAGGCCAAAGAGGTGCTTTTAAACACCAAGACCACCTCATTTGAATAGGATGAAAGCGCCCGTTTAAAAGCAAACGGCAGCAGAATATGCAGCGTTTGTTTCTTCGACATGCCCAGCGCCGCACAGGATTGCCATTGCCCGTCAGGGATGGCTTTTATCGCACCATAGAATAGCTGGGTAGTGTAGGCGGCGCTATTGAGCGCCAGCGCGACCATGGCGCACAGCCAGGGTTGCGACAGCAGGCGCCATAGCCACGGAATTTGCTGAATAGCGGTAAACTGACCGGGACCGTAGTAGATCAGGAAGATTTGCACCAGCAGCGGCGTGCCGGTAAACAGCGTGATGTAGCCTTTCGTCAGCGCAGACAACACCGGGACTTTTAACGTCAGCACGATGGTCAGCAACAGCGACAGCGCCAGCGCCACGAGGATAGCCACCACGGTCAGCGTCAGGCTGGTGTGCAGACCTTTAAGCAGCTCAGGTATATAAGCGAGCATCAGGAAGGCCTCCGTTCAAAACGGGTGGTTCTCTGCTCAATGCGCTTGAGAACGTACTGGCTTAATAGCGTGATCGCTAAATAGACTGCCGCGGCAACCACATACCAGGTAAAGGGTTCCTGTGTCCGGGTGGCGATGCTCTTTGTCTGCAACATCAGATCGTTTACGCTGATGAGCGACACCAGCGCCGTGTCCTTCAGCAATACCAGCCACTGGTTACCCAGGCCGGGCAGGGCATGACGCCACATCTGCGGCATAATCAGGCGGATAAAAACGGCCGATTTGCTCAACCCCAGCGCCTGACCGGATTCCCACTGGCCTTGCGGTACGGCTTTCAGCGCGCCGCGCAGCGTTTGCGAGGCATAAGCGGCGTACAGCAGCGCCAGCGCGATAACGCCGCACAGGAACGGGCTGACCTCAAACGTTTCGATGTTCAATTGAATCGGTATCTGCGCCAGATACAGATTCAGGGTAAAGCCGTCCGCCAGCATCATCAGTAGCTGGGAAGAACCAAAATAGATAAACAGCACCACCAGAATTTCCGGCAGGCCGCGCAATAGCGTCACCAGCATCGTCCCACACCAGCCGAGCGCTCTCCACCGGGCGGTTTCCCAGACGGCGAACAGCATGGCGAGTATAAGCCCCAACGCCAGCGCGGAAAGGGCAAGGCCGACGGTCATGCCGGCGGCGCTTGCAATAGGTTGAAATTCAGTCATTGAGAGTCGGATTACTGCTGAAACCATTTTTGGTAGATGGTCTGATAGGTACCATCCTGCTTGATTTTGTCGAGGGCGTCGTTGAATTTTTTCAACAGCGCCTCGTTATTCTGACGAACGGCGATCCCCAGACCAATGCCGAAATAGTCTTTGTCCGTGACGTTGTGACCGACAGCCGACAGGTTGTCGTTCTGTTTCAGCCATTCATTGACCACGGCGGTATCGCCGAACACCGCGTCCAGACGGCCGTTTTTCAGATCCAGCACCGCGTTCTGGTAGCTGTCGTAGGGTACGGTGTTAATCTCGCGGTGTTTATCCATCAGGTATTTCTGGTGGGTCGAGCCGTTTTGCACGCCGACGCGTTTTCCTTTCAACGCGGCGACATCGGCGATTTTGCCCTTCTGGGCAATGAACAGCGCGGAGTTGTCATAGTAGGGCTGGGTAAACGACACCTGCTGCTGACGTTCCGGCGTAATATCCATTCCGGCGATAACGGCTTCAAAGCGGCGGAATTTCAGACCGGGGATCAGGCTGTCGAAAGCCTGATTGCTGAAAGTGCAGGTAGCCTGTATTTCTTTGCAAAGCGCGTTAGCCAGATCGATATCGAAGCCTTGAATGTTATTGGCGGCGTCGACGAATTCGAACGGCGGGTAGGAGGCTTCGGTGGCGAAACGGATGGTGTCCGCCGCGCTGGCGGAGGTGCCGACGGCAGCGAGCAGGGCGGCAACGATTAATTTCTTCATTGTTATTTTCCTATCATTAATCAGTGGGATAAATAGCCGGCAAACTCTTTGGTCTGGGGCCGGGAGAAATGACTGGCGTCGCCTTGCTCCACAATGCGTCCATTTTCCATGTACACCACTCTGCTGGCCGTTTTGCGCGCAAATTCAACCTCGTGGGTCACAATCGCCTGAGTAATGCCGGTTTGCGTCAGTTCCTGGATAATGCCGACCACCTGAGCGGTAATTTCAGGATCCAGCGCCGCGGTCGGTTCGTCGAACAGCAGCACCTGAGGCTCCATCATCAGCGCACGGGCAATGGCGACGCGCTGTTGCTGGCCGCCGGAAAGATGAAGGGGGTAACGATCGGCGAAATCATTCAAACGCAAACGGGTCAGCAATTTATCCGCTCGCGCTCTGGCCTCGTTTTTTCCCAAACCGAGTACGCGGCAGGGCGCTTCAATCAGATTTTGCGTCACCGTCAGATGGGGCCAGAGATTATATTGCTGGAAGACCATCCCCACGTTTTGGCGTAGTTCGCGAATCGCGTTTTCTGCGGGCGGCTGATTGAAATCAAACTGCTTGCCGGCGATGGATAACGTACCGGAGCGCGGCATTTCCAGCAGGTTGAGGACACGTAGCAGAGAACTCTTCCCGGCACCGCTGGGCCCAAGCAAAACCAGCGTTTCGCCCGCAGGACAGTTGAGTGAGATATCGAACAACGCCTGGTGTGCGCCATAAAAACAATTGATGCCGTCTAGTTGAATACTCATGCGTAAGAATTGAATAGCCATTGATGCCGCGAATGTTAACGTCGGCAGAATAGTTATGCAATCGCCGTAGGTTAAAATTTGCTGATAAGCGGTTTGTTGCTTAAATAATAGCACAAAACACTGGTTTCTCCGCTCACGGACGGACAGGGTCGGCGGTGACGGAAATTATCCGGTCAGATAATTTGCTTATGGCGAAAGCCGCTGCGCGCGATGACGAAAAGCGGCTATGTTAATACCGTCGGTTTTGATACAGCCGTTGCCGTCTAAACGCGCGTTAATATAGGCTGTTACGTTCATCCATCATGCAGGAGCTCATTATGCAATTATCTACCACCCCGAGTCTGGAAGGGTTCACCATTACGGAATATTGTGGCGTCGTGACCGGCGAAGCGATTCTGGGCGCGAATATTTTCCGTGATTTTTTCGCCGGCATTCGCGACATCGTAGGGGGGCGCTCCGGCGCTTATGAAAAGGAATTGCGTAAAGCCAGACAGATTGCGTTCAAAGAATTGCAGGAACAGGCGGCGGATCTGGGCGCCAATGCGGTGGTCGGGATCGATATCGACTATGAAACCGTGGGCAAGGACAGCAGTATGCTGATGGTGTCAATCAGCGGGACTGCGGTGAAAGTCCGCCGTTAATCAATGCGTTATCACTTCAGACAGCAAACTGGCGAGAAATCACAGTGGGAACGTCATGATCAAATGCCTCGTTATTCTGATGTCGCTATTGCTGGCCGGGTGCCAGTCGGCGTCTTCGTTGAAGGATCTGGGCCGTTATAAAGTCGATAGCGCGCATCATGCGCAGGCTCAGGAATCGCGTATCCGTTTTCTGGTGATCCACTATACGGCGGAGGATTTTTCCTCTTCGCTGAGTACGCTGACGGACGAACACGTCAGCGCGCATTACCTCATCCCGGCGCATCCGCCGCTTGATCAGGGTAAGCCGGTGGTATGGCAACTGGTGCCTGAATCGCAAGCCGCGTGGCATGCCGGGGCTAGCGGCTGGCGTGGATTTACGCGTCTTAATAATTCGTCGATTGGCATTGAACTGGAAAACGCCGGCTATCGACGCACGCTGACCGGCGTAAAATGGGCGCCGTTTCCCCCGCCTCAGATTGCGGTATTGACGGATATGGCCCGACAAATCGTTGCGCGTTATCAGATTGCGCCGCAAAACGTGGTCGCCCATAGCGATATCGCGCCGCTGCGCAAGTTGGATCCGGGGCCGTTGTTTCCCTGGGAGCAACTGGCGCGGGCGGGGATAGGCGCATGGCCGGACGCGAATCGGGTGACGTTCTACCTCCGGGGACGGAAACCGGACGAACCGGTTAACGCGGCGAGTCTGTTGAATAAATTGGCGCGCTACGGCTATCCGATGGCGAATGACATGACCGAACGCCAGAAACAGCAGGTTATCGCCGCTTTCCAGATGCACTTCAGGCCCCGGAATTATCAGGGGAGCGCGGATGCGCAGACGGAAGCGATTGCGGACGCGCTGCTTGAGAAATACGGCTCCGCTGCGGTAACCCGGTAACGGATGGCTACAGGCCGGCGCATCGCACTGGGCGATGTGCCGGCCTTGCAGCTTGCGCATCCGTCCGTGCGGCAGGCGGCGGCTCAGGCGGCCAGAATGTTATTCATGTCTTGTTCTACCGTGGTGATGGCGCGCATGCCGAACTTCTCATTCAGTATCGCCAGCAGATTTTCGCTCAGGAATCCCGGCGCCGTCGGGCCGGTATAGATATTCTTCACGCCGAGGGACAGCAGGGTCAGCAGGATGACGATCGCCTTCTGTTCAAACCATGACAGCACCAGACTGAGGGGCAGATCGTTAACGCCGCAGTCCAGCTTTTCCGCCAGTTTGACCGCCAGCATAATGGCGGAATAGGCGTCGTTGCACTGACCGACGTCCAGCAAGCGCGGCAGGCCTTCCAGCGTGCCGAAGTCCAGTTTGTTGAAACGGTATTTGCCGCAGGCCAGCGTCATAATCAGACAGTCGTCCGGAACCCTGACGGCGAAGTCGGTAAAATAGCTGCGCGTCTGACGGCTGCCGTCGCAACCGCCCACTAAAAAGATATGGCGAAGTTTCTTTTGCGCGACCAGATCGATAAGCGTGTCCGCGGCGCTCAGCAAGGTTTCCCGTCCGAAACCGACGGTAATCGGATGTTCTATCTCGCTGTAAGGGAACCCGGCCAACTGTCGCGCCTGATCGATAACCGGGCTGAAATCATCTCCCGCCAGGTGGTTGACGCCCGGCCAGCCGACAATGCTGCGCGTCCAGATGCGATCGCCGTAGTTGCCGACATTGGGATCGATAATGCAATTGGACGTCATGACGATGGCGCCGGGGAAGCCGGCGAATTCCGTTTGCTGATTCTGCCAGCCGCTGCCGTAGTTGCCGACCAGATGTTTGAATTTCTTCAATTCAGGGTAACCGTGCGCCGGCAGCATTTCGCCGTGCGTATAGACATTAACGCCGCTGCCTGCGGTCTGTTCCAGCAGCATGCGTAAATCCTTCAGGTCATGGCCGGAGATCAAAATCGCTTTGCCGGCGACGGGGCGGACGTTAACCGTCGTGGGTTGCGGATGCCCATACGCCTCGGTTTCGCCGCGATCGAGGATCGCCATCACGTTAAAATTCATCGTGCCGATAGCCATCGCGTTGTTCAGCAGCGTGTCCACGTCGGCCGGCCAGGTGCCTAACCAGGCCATAAAAGTGTGGTATTGCGTATAGATAGCCTCATCATATTGGCCCAGAACATGAGCATGTTCCATGTAGGCGGCGGCGCCTTTCAGACCATACAGACACAGCATACGCAGGCCGTGAATGTCGTCGCCGACGCTGGTTTTATCATGGTCCAGCGCAAAGTCGGCCGCCTGCCGCAACAGCGCCGGCATATCGTCGCCGGCCAGTTGGATCGCCGCCATAGGATGCGTGACGGCCACGCCCGAATCCAGCAAACGACAGCGCGTAGCCAGCGACTGACGCAACGTAATGGCTTCCCGCGCGTAGCCGATAATCCGCTGCGAGTCGAAGTTGACGTTGGTTAACGTGGAGAAAAAGGCGCGCGGGGCGAAGCTGTCGATATCATGATCGACGATACCCAACTGGCGGGCTTGCAGCGCCCAGGCGGATAGCCCTTGTAATACGGCGACCAGAAGGTCTTGCAGGTCGGAGGTTTCCGCGCTTTTGCCGCACATTCCCCGCGCGTAAGCGCAGCCATTTCCGGACGGGGTACGAATGGTTTGTTCACATTGCACACAAAACATCATCACATCCTTTTTTAAGGTGTATTAAAAATACATGTTTAAAAGCATAGAGGGTGACGACATATCGAAGAAGGCTTTTTTAATGCGACATGAGATAAATTTGATTTAGCGCAATTTCAATGCGTTGCAATGAAAATGAGTCTCAATTGCTCTTCGCCAAAAAGCGACCCGCGCGGCTATGCGGAAAAAAACGCCATCAGGATCGGCGCCGCCAGACTCAGCAGAAAACCATGCACAATGGCCGCCGGCACCATATCCAGCCCTGCGCTGCGCTGTAGCACCGGCAAGGTGAAATCCATGGAGGTTGCGCCGCACAAGCCCAACGCGCAGGCGCGGTGGCGCTGAATCAGCGCCGGGATCAGCATGATGGCCAGCAGTTCACGCAACAGATCGTTAAAAAAGGCCGCGCTGCCGATAACGGGGCCGAAAGCGTCGGTCAACAGAATGCCGGACAGCGAATACCAGCCGTAGCCGGAAGCCATCGCCAGCCCGGTTTTCCACGGTAAGTCGAGCGCCCAGGCGGCCAGCAAACCGCCGACCAGCGCGCTGAAGGCGACGACCAGCGCGACGATCATACCGCGACGATTCAATACGATCTGACGTAACGACATACCGCTGTTGCGTAGCTGTACGCCGACCAGAAACAGCAGCAGGATCAGCGCATATTCGCTACCCTTATTGGCATAAGACAGTCCGGGCCATTGGGTTAGTCCCAGTAAAAAACCGCCGAATACCACGCCGCACAGCTTGAGCGACTCCAGAAGCATCCGCAGCCGGGATGGCAGGGCTTCCCGTTGCTGAGCGCCATGCCAGGCATGGCGTTTTTCCAGTAACCACAACGCCGCCAGATTGACCGTAATGATGCAGATGGCGCAGATGAGGGTGTAGCGAAAAATCAGCAACAGATTACTGGCGATATTATCCAGAAATGCCAGACTGACGCCCATTAAAAACAGAATGATATAAACCATCCCGCTCAGCGCCTGATTGATTGTCTGCAATGTTTTTGGGGTTCGAAGCGTCACCAGATAACCGAGGAGAAGCGGCAATAAAATGATTAATAAGCCCGAATACATCACAGATTTGGCGTCCTTAGCAAGAAAAGCCGCAGGTGGGAGAGGAGAATGACATAATCTATTAAAATCAAACAAATTATCATCTTGAGCCAAGTATCGCTTGGCGGCGGAACTTATGCAACAGGGTGTTTTATTATGACGTCCGTATCAGCGGGACGACAAAGGAGAGGCGGATGTATCTGGAGAGTGTCGAGATTCTGGGATTTCGGGGCATCAATCGCCTGTCATTGACGCTGGATGATAGCACGGTGCTGATCGGCGAGAATGCATGGGGTAAGTCAAGCCTGCTTGACGCTTTATCTTTGCTGCTATCGCCGACGCTGCCGCTCTATCATTTCGACTTACAGGATTTTCATTTTCCGCCGGGGGATGAAACCAGCCGGGAACATCATTTACAGGTGATTTTCACTTTTTGCGAAACCGGGCCGGGGCATCATCTTGCGCCGCGCTATCGCACGCTGGAAGGGGTATGGGTCGAAGGGAATGGGGGATTGCGGCGGATTTTTTATCGCCTGGAAGGGGAGGTCGATGAGAGTCAGTCGGTGTGTACCTGGCGAAGTTTTCTCGACGCCGACGGACACCCGCTGGCGCTGAATAATATTGATGAACTGGCGCGCGAGGTGATTCGTCTGCATCCGGTGCTGCGTCTGCGCGATGCCCGCTTTATGCGGCGTTTACGTGCTGGAACCCTGGACGCGACCGTGGAGAACAGCAATGAAAAACTGGCTCAACAGTTTGAGACCTTGATGCGGGAACTGGCGCGGAATCCGCAAAAGCTGACCGATAAAGATCTCCGTCAGGGATTGGCGGCCATGCGCCAATTGCTGGAACACTATTTTTCCGAGCAGAACGCCGTCTTGCGCGAGCGGCGTCATCACAAGGATGCCCGGATTCACAACGGTAAGTCCTGGCGCGCGCTGGATAATATCAATCGTCTGGTTGCCGGGCCGAACAGCCGTAGCCGGCGCATTATCCTGCTGGGATTATTTTCCACCCTTCTGCAAGCCAAAGGGGACGTGGCGCTGGATCCGCACGCGCGTCCGCTGCTGTTGATCGAAGACCCGGAAACGCGATTGCATCCCATCATGTTGTCGGTGGCGTGGGGACTGTTGATGCAACTGCCGTTGCAGAAACTCAGCACGACCAACTCCGGCGAACTGTTGTCGCTGGTTCCGATGGAGCGGGTTTGCCGTCTGGTGCGCGAATCATCGCGCGTGGCGACCTATCGTATCGGTCCACAGGGGATGAATGCGGAAGACAGCCGACGTATCGCTTTCCATATCCGCTTTAATCGGCCTTCGTCGCTGTTCGCCCGCTGCTGGCTGCTGGTGGAAGGCGAAACGGAAGTTTGGATGCTGAATGAACTGGCGCGTCAATGCGGACATCATTTTGAGGCGGAAGGCGTTAAGGTGATCGAGTTTGCGCAGTCGGGACTGAGGCCGTTGCTGAAGTTCGCCCGTCGGATGGGCATAGAGTGGCATGTGCTGGTCGACGGTGATGACGCGGGGAAAAAATATGCCGCGACGGCGAAAAGTCTGCTGACCGCGCAGGGTGAGCGAGAACGGGATCACCTGACGGTTCTACCGGCGCTGGATATGGAACACTATATGTATCGCGCGGGGTTCGGGCATGTTTATCATCGCGTGGCGCAGCTTCCCGAAAAAGTGCCGTTATCAATGCATAAAATTATCGTTAAAGCGATTCACCGTTCATCAAAACCCGATTTAGCCATTGAAGTGGCGATGGAGGCCGCAACAATGGGGAGCGACGCGATCCCGCCGTTAATCCGCGGTATGTTTTCCCGCGTCTTGTGGCTGGCGCGCGGGCGCGCGGATTAAGCGCCGCCGCTTTCACAAGACGAGTGAAAAAATGAATGAGGCGGTTGGGCTTGATTTATTTTTCGCCGCCCCAAAATTGTTGTAAAGAGGGGAGTGTCGGGGCCGGAATAAAATGCCGGTCGATGAGACCAGCATTTAGAGGTATTAACCTGTGTAGAGGGTAAGAGGTTTTGGGGTAAAGCGCAGACAGTCGGTGTCAGGCAACGGTTTCTTCGCTGACCAGTGGCACGATCAGACTTGCATGATTACCTTTCGGTCCTTGGTGAACATCAAACCTGACAACCTGTCCCGCCTTTAGCGTTCGGTATCCGTCCATTTGAATTGTTGAGTAGTGAGCGAAGATATCTTCACCGCCACCTTCAGGACAGATGAAACCAAAACCTTTGGCGTTATTGAACCATTTAACAGTACCTGTCTCCATGCATGACATCCTTCGCAAGAGTATTTTTATAAGTAAGGTGAGGTTATTTGGTTTACGTGAATACGAATTGATTAAAACCTCATCAATTCAACACTACACTTTAGTTAAATCGATCCCGTCGTCAAGCGATCCCCATTCAAGGCCTGGGTCAGTTTGTCAAAATATGATACAGCTAACGCTATTGATGGCTTTTGCCGGGCGTCATGCAGTCGATTCGAGGGATAAAAGACGGTGAGTCCTGTCAGCGAACAATGATTTCAGTCACTGGATGGTAAAACAAAAAGCAGACGTGGTACTGTAAATATAACTCGGTACGATGATATTCAGATGATGTTGGATAGACAATGGGAAACGACAAGACGTGGTCGCAATCAGAGAACCTGACGGCAGATCAATACAAAGAAAAACTGCAACCGCCATCGATGTATAAGGTGTTGTTGAACAACGATGATTACACGCCGATGGAATTTGTTATTGACGTTCTGCAAAAGTTCTTTTCTTATGATATTGAACGTGCAACGCAACTGATGTTGACAGTTCATTATCAGGGAAAGGCGATCTGCGGCGTGTTCAGCGCTGAAGTCGCTGAGACCAAAGTCGTACAAGTCAATCGTTACGCCAGAGAAAATGAGCACCCGTTGCTCTGCACGCTGGAAAAAGCCTGAAGTCAGGCAATTTATTGGGGGAGGTGCCTATGCTCAATCAAGAACTGGAACTCAGTCTCAACATGGCTTTCGCCAGAGCGCGTGAGCACCGACACGAGTTTATGACCGTGGAGCATTTGTTATTGGCTCTGCTCAGTAATCCGGCCGCCCGAGAAGCGCTGGAAGCCTGTACGGTGGATTTAGCCGCGTTGCGTCAGGAGCTTGAAACCTTTATTGAACAAACCACGCCGACGCTGCCGCAGGGCGATGATGAGCGCGAAACTCAGCCGACGCTCAGCTTTCAGCGGGTGTTGCAGCGCGCGGTTTTTCATGTCCAGTCATCCGGTCGCAGCGAGGTTTCAGGCGCGAACGTGCTGGTCGCCATTTTCAGCGAGCAGGAATCTCAGGCCGCCTACCTGCTGCGCAAACACGATGTCAGTCGTCTGGACGTGGTGAATTTTATTTCGCACGGAACGCGTAAAGAAGAGTCCGGGCAGGCGCCAAACCCGGAAAATCCAGTCAATGAAGAGCAGACCGGAGGGGAAGACCGTATGGAAAACTTCACCACCAATCTGAACCAGCTTGCACGCGTTGGCGGGATTGACCCGCTGATCGGCCGGGATAAAGAACTGGAGCGAACCATTCAGGTATTGTGCCGTCGCCGTAAGAATAATCCGCTGCTGGTCGGTGAGTCCGGCGTTGGTAAAACGGCGATTGCGGAAGGGCTTGCCTGGCGTATCGTGCAGGGCGACGTGCCGGACGTGATGGCGGATTGCACGCTGTATTCGCTGGATATCGGCTCTTTGCTGGCGGGTACAAAATATCGCGGCGACTTCGAAAAACGCTTCAAGGCGCTGTTAAAGCAGTTGGAACAGGATCAGAACAGCATCCTGTTTATTGATGAAATTCATACCATTATCGGCGCGGGCGCCGCTTCCGGCGGTCAGGTCGACGCCGCGAACCTGATTAAACCGCTGTTATCCAGCGGCAAGATCCGCGTGATCGGTTCCACCACGTATCAGGAGTTCAGCAATATCTTTGAAAAGGATCGGGCGCTGGCGCGTCGTTTCCAGAAAATCGATATCACCGAACCGAGCGTGGAAGAGACGGTGCAGATCCTCAACGGATTGAAACCGAAGTATGAAGCGCATCATGACGTACGCTACACGGCGAAAGCGGTGCGCGCCGCCGTCGAGTTAGCCGTGAAATACATCAACGATCGTCATTTGCCGGATAAAGCGATCGACGTCATTGATGAAGCGGGCGCCCGCAGCCGTTTGGTGCCGATCAGCAAGCGCAAGAAGACGGTTAACGTGGCGGATATCGAGTCCGTGGTGGCGCGTATCGCCCGTATTCCGGAAAAAACGGTTTCCGCCAGCGATCGCGATGTGCTGAAAAACCTGAGCGACCGGCTGAAAATGCTGGTGTTCGGTCAGGATAAGGCGATTGAGGCGCTGTCCGAATCCATCAAGATGAGTCGGGCCGGGTTAGGGCAAGACCGCAAACCCGTCGGGTCTTTCCTGTTTGCCGGGCCGACAGGCGTGGGTAAAACGGAGGTGACGCTGCAACTGGCGAAAGCGTTGGATATCGAGCTGTTGCGTTTCGATATGTCCGAGTACATGGAGCGCCATACCGTCAGTCGTCTGATCGGCGCGCCTCCGGGCTATGTCGGCTACGATCAGGGCGGTCTGCTGACCGACGCGGTGATCAAACATCCGCATTCGGTGCTGCTGCTGGATGAAATCGAGAAGGCGCACCCCGATGTGTTCAACCTGCTGTTGCAGGTGATGGATAACGGCACCTTGACGGACAATAACGGCCGTAAAGCCGACTTCCGCAACGTGATCGTGGTGATGACCACCAACGCCGGCGTACGGGAGACCCAGCGCAACTCTATCGGCATTATCCAGCAGGATAACAGCACCGATGCGATGGAAGAGATCAAGAAGGTGTTTACGCCGGAATTCCGTAACCGCCTTGACGGCATCATCTGGTTCAACCATCTGTCTACGGACGTTATTCAGCAGGTGGTGGATAAATTCATCGTTGAGTTGCAGGCGCAACTGGATGCGAAAGGCGTATCGCTGGAAGTCAGCGACGAGGCTCGCGACTGGCTGGCCGAGAAAGGATACGACAAAGCGATGGGCGCGCGGCCGATGGCGAGAGTCATACAGGAAAACCTGAAAAAACCGCTGGCGAATGAACTGCTGTTCGGTTTATTGGTTGACGGCGGTTCCGTCAAGGTTGAACTGGATAAAGAGACTCAGAAGCTCACTTACGGCTTCCAGAGCGCCCAGAAGCGTAAAGCGGAAGGCGCCGTTCATTAGGCTCGCGGCACCTCCTCCCGGCCTCCCCTTGTCAGGGTGAGGTGCAACTCCCTCCTCTGACAAGGGGAGGGTTGGGTTGGGGTCAACCGGCAAGGCTCGATCAAGGGTGATGCGCAAGCATCGCCCTTTTTTACGCATAAAACGGTTGACGCCGACAGGCGAATTACCGCCCGAAACGCAAAAGCCCTTGCCGGTAACGGAAAGGGCAGCAGAGGTGGAACATCCTCGGATATCGCTGTTGTCAGCGACGGGCGAGCCGGTTAACGGCTGCGGAAGACAATGCGGCCTTTGCTCAGGTCGTACGGGGTCAGCTCTACAGTGACTTTGTCACCCGTCAGGATGCGGATATAGTTTTTACGCATTTTACCGGAGATATGAGCGGTAACCACGTGCCCGTTTTCCAATTCAACGCGGAACATGGTATTGGGCAGCGTATCAAGCACGGTGCCTTGCATTTCAATGTTGTCTTCTTTGGCCATCGAATCCTCTAGGTGTAACTACCTTTGTTTTTAACCGGCAAGATAATGCCGAAAAACCCACATTATGTAAAGGCGCGTTCATCAACTGATGATTATTTATAAACGGCCGCTGTCTATTATCACTGTGGCTGAGCCAACGTTTGCGGCTGCCAACAGCTATCAGCCACCGGGTTATCCCGTAGCTGAAAAAGAAATTGCAAAAAGCGATCACGGGGAATTTCGCACACGCCCAATGAAGCGGTATGCGCGTTCAGTACCTGACAGTCGATCAGATACCCGCCATGATGAATAAAATGCTGCTGAAATGTCAGCAGCGCATATTTAGATGCGTTGTCGGTGCGGCTGAACATTGACTCGCCGCAGAACAGGCCGCCTTGCGAAATACCGTATAGCCCGCCGACAAGCGTGCCATTCTGCCACACTTCGACGGAATGTGCTTGTCCTGACTGATGAAGTTCACCATAAGACAGAATAATTTCCGGGGTAATCCAGGTTCCGCCCTCACGTTCATCGGCACAAGCGCGAATCACGTCATGAAAGGCATGATTGATGGTGACCTCAAAATCGTGTTTGCGCAGAAACTTCTTCATGCTGCGGCTGATATGAAATTCTCCGGGAAACAATACCGCGCGCGGATTGGGCGACCACCATAAAATCGGTTCGCCGGGCGAATACCAGGGAAATATGCCCTGGCGATAGGCGGCTTTCAGCCGGGCGGGGGAAAGATCGCCGCCGATCGCCAGCAGCCCGTTTGGTTCGTCCAGCGCATATGCCGGGTCAGGAAAGCGGAGCGAATCGGCGGCAAGCTGATACAGTTTCATAATATCCGGATGATTGGTAAACGTCGGCCCGTGCAACAGGCCGCCGATGATTAAATGCGCTGGTGAAATTGCCAATAGCGCCCCTGCAATGCCATCAATGCATGATGATTTCCTTGTTCAACGATCTGCCCGCCGTCCATAACGCAAATTCGATCCATTGATTCTAACTCATATAGCCGGTGTGTAATCACAATCAGCGTTTTTCCTTCGCAGTGCTGCCGCAATAGCCGCAAAATACGCCGTTCGGTTTCGGCGTCCAGGCCTTCGGTCGGCTCATCCAGCAGCACCAGCGGCGCAGAGTGCAGTAACGCGCGCGCCAGACCGATACGACGCTGTTCGCCGCCGGAGAGCTGACGTCCGCCTTCGCCCAGCCAGGCATTCAGCCCTTCATTTTCCAGTAGTTTATCCAACCCCACCTGTTGTAACACTGTCGCCAGTCGCTCGTCGTGCGCATCGGGCGCGGCCAGCAGCAGATTGTCGCGCAGCGTGGCGCTGAAAATGTGGACGCGCTGCGGCACGACGCTCATCATGCCGCGCAGTTCATCTTCGCGCCATGCGCTAAGCGGATGGCCATTCAGCGTGATGTCGCCTTGCCGGCAATTCCACGCGCGGGTAATTAATTGCAGCAGGGTGGATTTACCGCAGCCGGTCCGGCCAAGCAGCGCCAGGTGTTCACCCGCGCGAATATTCAGCGAAATATCATTCAGCACCGGCAATGGCTGCTCCGGATAGGTGAAACTGAGGTTATTTACAGCAATCGCGGCCGTCGTAGATCGCGCCGGACCTTGTTCGGGGAAAGTGACTTCCGGCGGTTGCCGGATAATCTGGTCGATGCGGGCGGCGGAAGCGATAACCTGTCCCATATGTTGGAACGCGCCCGCTACCGGCCCCAGCGCTTCGAAAGCCGCCAGCGTCGCGAAGACAAACAGGGCGATCAACGCGCCGGGCTGCGCGTCTCCGCCAATGCCCGCGGCCGCCAGCCAGAGCATTAACGTCACCGTCATTCCGCTGCACAGCAGCATCAGCGCCTGAGCAAGTCCCGTCAGGTTGGCCTGCTGCTGCTGTCGCTTCAGCCAACGCGTTTCTAACAGCGTCAGTTGGCGGCGTGACGCGGCGAGGGCGCCGAAAACGGTCAATTCCGCCTGGCCCTGTAGCCAGGTCGTCAACTGAAGCCGATACTGAGCCCGTAACGCCGTGAGGTCTTGCCCGATGGACTGGCCTGCCCGGTAGAATATCACCGGTAGCAGCAGTAACAGCACCAGCATGATGGCGCACAGCGTCAGCGCCAGCGAAGCGTCCAGCCAGCTCAGGCCGTAAGTGACGATCAAAATGACCAACAACGCGCTGACAATCGGTGAAATAACGCGCAGGTATAAATGATCGAGCGTATCGACATCCGCGACCAGTCTGTTCAGCAGTTCCGCCTGGCGAAATCGTGCGATGCCGCCGGGCGACAAGGGTAAAATGCGCGCAAAGGTAAAGACGCGCAGATGCTGCAATACGCGGAATGTCGCATCGTGGCTGACCAGCCTTTCCGCGTAACGGCTGGCCGTACGGGCTATCGCCGCGCCTCTCACGCCCGCGGCGGGCAGCATATAGTTAAAAGTATATAGCCCGGCGATGCCGGCCAATGCCGCCCCGGCCAGGAACCAGCCGGACAGCGTAAGCAGCCCGATACTGGCCAGCAGCGTCACAATAGCCAGAATAACGCCCAGACTTAAGCGCCAGATATGGCGGCGATAAAGCAGCAGAAAAGGTTTTAAAACCTGCATGGCCGTTTTTTGAGGAGACATATCACAACACTCCCTGACGTTGGGTGATGAGCTCGGCAAAGGCGCCTGGCCGTGTGCTGAGCGTCTGATAATTCCCCTGTTGTATTAACTGTCCGTCGTTCATCACCCAAATCTCATCGTAATCGATAACGTCATTCAGTTGATGGGTGACTAACAACGTCGTCTGATGACGCGCGGCGGCGTTTAACGCCGCCATTATCCGCTGTTCGCTGTCGGCATCCAGACTGGCGGTCGGTTCATCGAGCAGTAACAGATTGCCTGGCTTGATGAGCGCGCGGGCTACCGCGATACGCTGCGCCTGGCCGACGGAAAGACGCGCCGCGCCATCGCCGACCAGCGTATCCAGACCCTGCGGCAGTTGCGGTAGAAACTCATGCACATAGGCGCGCTCAACGGCTTGTTGCAACTCATCCTCGGTGGCCTGCGGTTTGCCGAGCAAAATATTGTCGCGCAGACTTTGCTCCGGCAGATGCGGATTTTGTCCTACCCAGCTCAGCTGTCGTCGCCATGATGTCGATGACAGCGTATTCAATTCGATGCCGTTAACGCGAAGCGAACCGCGATAGGGCAGAAAGCCGAGCAGCACATTCAGCAAGGAACTTTTTCCTGCGCCGCTGATCCCCACCAGCGCAATTCGCTGGCCGGCGCCCAGCGTGAAGGTCAGCGGCTGTGTCAGCGGGGCGCCATCGGGCGCCAGAACGACCAGTTCGCTGGCCTGGATTTCTATCGCGCTATCATTACTGAATTCATGTTCGCCGAAACCGACCGTTTCGCCTTCCGCCGCCAGAAAGGTTACCAGTGACTCCGCCGCGCCGACGGCCTGGGCCTTCGCGTGGTAAAACGTGCCTAAGTCGCGCAGCGGTTGGAAAAACTCCGGGGCCAGAATTAAAACCAGAAATCCGGCGAACAACGTGACGCCTGCGCCGTAATGACCGAAATTCAGCTCTCCCAGATAGGAGAAACCAAAGTAAACGGCGACCACGGCAATAGATATGGAGGCGAAAAACTCCAGCACGCCGGAAGAGAGAAAAGCCATGCGCAGAACTTCCATGGTGCGGCTGCGGAAGTCTTCGGACGCGCTGCTGATTTGCGCCGTCTCCGCACGTCCCCGGTTAAACAGCCTCAGGGTTTCCAGACCGCGCAACCTGTCCAGGAAATGGCCGCTTAAGCGCGCCAGCGCCAGAAAGTTACGGCGGTTGGCATCCGCGGCGCCCATTCCCACCAGCGCCATAAAGAGAGGGATCAGCGGTGAGGTCAGCAACAGAATCAGGCCCGCCGCCCAGTTAATCGGGAAGATCGTAATCAGGATGAGCAGGGGAATCAGGGCGGCAAGATACATTTGCGGCAGATAGCGGGAATAGTAATCCTGCATATCTTCGATCTGTTCCAGAATCATGCTGGCCCAGCTTCCGGCCGGCTTGCCCTGAACCCAGGCCGGCCCTAATTGTTGTAGCCGATCCAGCACCAATTTACGGATTTGTCGCCGGACGGCCTGACCGCACATAAAGCCGACCTGTTCTCGTAGCAGGCTGTTCAGCGCTCGCAAGACAAAGGTCGCGGCCAGCAAAAGGAAAGAGGAAAGCAGGGAGTCACGCGGCGCGTGCTCGATAATCAAGGCATGCAGCAGAGACGCCAGCAGCCATGCCTGCGCGACAATAAGTATCCCACTCAAAAATCCCAGTAACAGTGAGAGGCGTAACCAACGTTGCGCCAGTTTGCTTTGTTGCTTCAACCAATGAGTGAGTTCTTGCTGTCTGTTTTTTTTCATCAGATGCCGGTTCGTTTTGAGTGCGGGATTGTTGATTGAAAATAACGCTTATATAACCGTTGCTTAACAACCACGGACTTCAATGCTCAGAATGGCGCCATGTTACCTCGACAAAAGCGCTCTGCAAACGAAAAGGCGGGAGATGATCAATTTTTGTGTCGCGTGCGGGGGAAATAGCCATCCGGAGAAAGGGCGCGCCCGGATGGCGAAGGCATGTTATTTGGCGGAGGCTAATCCATCCAGGTAACGTTCTGCGTCAAGCGCGGCCATACAGCCGGTGCCGGCGGATGTAATCGCCTGACGATAAATATGATCCATGACATCGCCGGCGGCAAAGACGCCGGGAATGCTGGTCTGGGTTGCGTTGCCGTGAATACCGGATTGCACCTTGATATAACCATTTTCCAGTTCGAGCTGATCGCCGAATACGCCGGTATTGGGGCTATGGCCGATAGCGATGAATACGCCGGCCAGTTCCAGCTCTTCAGTGGCGTCCGTGCGCGTGTCGCGCAGGCGCACGCCGGTTACGCCCATATCGTCGCCAAGAACTTCATCAAGCGTACGGTCGGTATGCAGGATGATATTGCCGTTTTGCACTTTATCCATGAGGCGATCTATCAGGATTTTTTCTGACCGGAAGCTGTCCCGGCGATGGATCAAATGAACCTCGGCCGCAATATTGGACAAGTACAGCGCTTCTTCAACCGCGGTATTGCCGCCGCCGACCACGGCCACTTTCTGATTGCGATAAAAGAATCCGTCGCAGGTGGCGCAGGCGGACACGCCTTTACCTTTGAACGCTTCCTCGGAAGGCAATCCCAAATAACGCGCGGATGCGCCGGTTGCGATGATCAAGGCGTCGCAGGTGTATTCATCGCTATCGCCAAACAGGCGGAACGGGCGCGTTTGCAAATCTACACGCTGGATGTAGTCGAAGATGATTTCGGTATTGAATTTCTCCGCATGGGCATGCATGCGCTCCATAAGCAGAGGACCAGTCAAATCTTCTGCGTCGCCCGGCCAGTTTTCTACTTCGGTAGTCGTCGTCAACTGACCGCCTTTCTCCAGCCCGGTAATGAGCACCGGCTTTAAATTAGCGCGGGCAGCATAAACTGCGGCCGTGTAGCCTGCCGGGCCTGACCCCAGAATCAATAACTTGTGGTGTTTAACGGTACCCATGAGTTCCTCATTTCACGATGACGGACAATAGCGGTGATTGTAAGGAAATTACCCGAGTAAAAAAAGCGTGTGGCGAAGTTGTTAGCTATTTGTTTAATCGCTGACGACGATGATGGCAATAAATGGCTGATAGATCAGCCATATTCATAAGTAAAATGACTGACAGCGCCCCGGAGCGCCGCTCTGCCTTATTTGATTTGGTACTTTCTTCTGATTTTAGTTGTTTTACTTTGACAATCCGCTGCGCTTTTGCGAAAACATCTGGGTAAGAGGAAATTTTTTGTATGTGAATAGTTGAAAGCTCGGCTTTTTATTCGTTGCCTGTCTGGCTGGTCGTTGCGCCACGGATAAATCGCTTTTGCCTGGTTTGATATTTTCCTATAGCGCATGGCGATAACGGATAGTAACGCAACGGGCTATGACGTTTGATATACAAAATAGACAGCGGGTCTTCTTTAGGGTGGCTCTGATACATTGAAGTCGGTCGGAGTGTAGCAGGAGCAGGGAAGAATGAAGAGAGACAATAATAATGGTAGAGACTAAAAAGCGGCCAGGAAAAGATCTCGATCGTATTGATCGCAACATCCTGAACGAATTACAAAAAGACGGGCGTATTTCCAATGTTGAACTTTCCAAACGGGTTGGCTTATCACCGACGCCTTGTCTGGAACGTGTGCGTCGCCTGGAGCGACAGGGCTTTATTAACGGCTACACCGCGCTGCTGAATCCGCACTATCTGGACGCCTCGCTGCTGGTTTTCGTTGAAATAACGCTAAACCGCGGCGCGCCCGATGTGTTTGAACAATTCAATTCAGCGGTGCAAAAACTTGAAGAAATTCAGGAGTGTCATCTGGTTTCCGGTGATTTCGACTATCTGCTGAAAACCCGCGTGCCGGATATGTCGGCGTATCGTAAGTTGCTGGGTGAAACACTGCTTCGACTGCCGGGCGTCAACGACACCCGCACCTATGTGGTGATGGAAGAAGTTAAGCAAAGCAACCGTCTGGTCATTAAGACCCGATAATTGCATGGGTGCAAAACCCGATAAATTCAGCTACACTCCTGTGAATTTATACAGTTTCAGCGCCGGGTCTTCCTCGGCGCTTTGTCATAACCTTTTACAGGCCCCTGGAGAGACTCTTGAGCCAGGAATATACAGAAGATAAAGTCATTACCCTGAGGAAACTCAGCGGTACCCGCCGTTTACTTGAAGCGATTTTGATCGTCGTGGCGCTGTTTGCCGTGTATATCGGCGTCGCGTTGCTCAGTTTTAGCCCGTCCGATCCCAGTTGGTCCCAGACCGCGTGGCATGAGCCTATCCATAACCTTGGCGGTGTGGCGGGCGCCTGGCTGGCGGATACCCTGTTCTTTGTTTTTGGCGTGCTGGCTTATGCCATTCCGCCGATTATGCTGTGCCTGTGCTGGTCGGCTTTTCGCCAGCGCGATAACCAAAACTCGGTTGACTATTTCACCTTTTCTTTACGCCTCATTGGTACGCTGGCGTTAATTCTGACGTCCTGCGGCTTAGCCGCGTTGAATATCGACGATCTCTACTATTTCGCCTCCGGCGGCGTGCTGGGGAGCCTGCTTGGCAGCGCGATGACGCCCCGTTTTAATAACATGGGGGCGACGCTGATTCTATTGTGCGTCTGGGCCGCGGGGCTGACGTTGTTTACCGGTTGGTCATGGTTGACGATTGCGGAAAAAATAGGGGCGGCGGTATTGGGCTGCCTGACGTTTATGTCCAACCGTTCACGTCATGATAGCGAGCCTGACGACCAGGTTCTGAACGAGGCCGAGCTTCCGGCGCATCAGTCTGCGCCGGTCGCATCCATAGATAACGAAGATGCTGTGTTGTTTTCCGCGCCGTCGGTGAACGATGCCGATCCCGAGGTGCGGGAAAACGCCGCTTCTGCGCCGGAACCGGCGACGGAATCAAGGCCGGCGGAGGGCGAAGCCCGGCATGAACCGACCGAGTCCGTACAGCCCGTCGCGCAACCGATTGATGCCGCATCAACGCTTAATCCGCCGTTGTATTCATTCGAGGTGCCTGAGTCAGCGCCGGCAACGCCTGACGGCGGCGCAGAGGCTTATCATCCCCACGGCAGCGCGGATACGCCGCCGATCGCGCAACCGCAGGTTGAACATCCTATCGATCGCTCGCCCGGCGCGGCGTCGGCTGAAGCCTCAGAAAACGCGAAGATGTCATTTACGGCCAATAATACGTTTATGCCGGCCTTCAGCGCTGATGAAGCAGGGAACCCACAGGTCAAACAGGGCGTCGGGCCTGAGTTGCCGAGACCCAATCCGGTGCGTATTCCAACCCGCCGGGAACTGGCTTCCTACGGCATCAAGCTGCCGTCGCAACGTCTGGCCGAGCAGCAGGCCAGAGCGTCGCAGATGAACAGCGATACCGCCGGCGACCCGGCGCATGATGAGGCGACGCCGGACGATATCGCTCAGCAGGAAGCGGCGCTACAGCAACAATATATTGAGCAACAGCGTCAGCGTTACGGCGAAGAATATCCTTTGCAGGAAGAAGACGAACAGGCGCTATTGCAGGCTCGACTGGCGGAAGATTTTGCCGCCCAACAGCAGACGCGTTATGACGCGAAGGAAGATCACGCCCAGAAGCATGAGCCGACGTTGGATCGTTCCGCCTTGTCTAATTTACCGGGCAGCCAGGTACTGGGTTTTTCGCCCCTGGCCGATTTGGTCGATGACGGCCCCAGCGAGCCCTTGTTCACGCTGCCTGAGCCTTCAGTACCTGTGCAAACGCCTCACAATGCGCCGACGGCGTCGCGTGTCGATGAAAGCGCTGACTTCCATCAGCCGGCGCAGGCGATGTCCGCGGCCGAAGATGCGGACTCTGAGGACGAACAGGCGCCGGCGGCGCGCCAATCGATAATGGATAGCCTTATCCATCCATTCCTGATGCGTAACGATCAGCCTTTGCAAAAACCGACGACGCCGTTGCCGACGCTGGACTTACTGACGCCGCCGCCGGCGAGCGAGGCGCCGGTGGATAATTTCGCGCTTGAGCAAACCGCGCGCCTGATTGAGGCTCGCCTGAGCGATTACCGGGTAAAAGCCGAGGTCGTCGATCATTATCCCGGACCGGTCATTACCCGCTTTGAGCTGGATTTGGCCCCTGGGGTGAAAGCGGCGCGAATTTCCAACCTGTCGCGCGATTTGGCGCGTTCGCTGTCGGTGGTGGCGGTGCGTATTGTCGAGGTGATACCGGGCAAACCTTATGTGGGGCTGGAGTTGCCGAACAAGCATCGCCAAACGGTTTACCTGCGGGAAGTGCTGGATTGCGCCAAATTCCGCGATAATTCTTCGCCGCTGGCCATCGTGCTGGGTAAAGATATCGCCGGGCAACCGGTGGTGGCCGATCTGGCGAAGATGCCGCATCTGCTTGTGGCCGGTACCACCGGTTCCGGTAAGTCGGTCGGCGTTAACGCCATGATCATCAGTATGTTGTACAAGGCGACGCCGGAAGAAGTTCGCTTTATCATGATCGACCCGAAAATGCTGGAGCTTTCCGTTTATGAAGGTATTCCGCATCTGTTGACGGAAGTCGTCACCGATATGAAAGATGCCGCGAATGCGTTGCGTTGGTGCGTCGGTGAAATGGAACGCCGCTATAAACTGATGTCGGCGTTAGGGGTGCGTAACCTTGCCGGGTACAATGAGCGGGTAATGGAAGCGAATGCGATGGGGCGTCCGATCCCCGACCCGTTCTGGAAGCCGGGCGACAGTATGGACATGACGCCGCCGGTTTTGGAGAAACTGCCTTATATCGTGGTGATGGTCGATGAATTCGCCGATCTGATGATGGCGGTAGGCAAGAAGGTTGAAGAGCTTATCGCCCGTCTGGCGCAGAAAGCGCGTGCCGCCGGTATTCATCTGGTGTTGGCGACCCAGCGGCCTTCGGTGGATGTGATTACCGGTTTGATTAAAGCCAATATCCCGACCCGCATCGCGTTTACCGTATCCAGTAAGATTGATTCTCGCACCATCCTCGATCAGGGCGGGGCCGAATCTTTGCTGGGAATGGGGGATATGCTATACATGGCGCCCAACTCGTCGATACCGGTGCGCGTACACGGCGCTTTTGTCCGCGATCAGGAAGTTCACGCCGTCGTGCAGGATTGGAAAGCCCGCGGACGACCCCAATATATTGACAATATCGTCAGCGGCGGTGATGACGGAGAAGGCGGCGGACTCAGCCTGGATGGCGATGAAGAGCTGGATCCGCTGTTCGATCAGGCGGTGGCGTTTGTGGTGGATAAGCGCAGAGCGTCTATTTCCGGCGTGCAGCGCCAGTTCCGCATCGGTTATAACCGCGCCGCGCGTATAGTCGAACAGATGGAGGCGCAAGGCATCGTCAGTTCGCCCGGACATAACGGCAACCGCGAAGTGTTGGCGCCGCCGCCAGTGGAATAAAGATAATAAGGGCTGCGTTTGCAGCCCTTATGCAAAGAAGCGTAAAAGCGGTCATTAGCAGACAATTCGCCTATCGCTGCCGGAGTGGGTTCAGCTAAAGTATTGACTACGCAGCGAGTCTGATTTCTTCACAGCGATTGCTGTGATGTCGGTAAATTCAAAGGATTTTGTATGATGAAGAAATGGTTGGTCGCCTGTTGCCTGGCGTCAGGAATAACATCCACGGCGGCGTATGCCGATGCCGCCGGTGATTTGCAAAGCCGACTCAGTAAAGTGAACAGTTTTCATGCCAGCTTCAGTCAAACGGTAACGAGCGCTGACGGCGCCGCCGTGCAGGAAGGCGAGGGCGAACTGTGGTTAAAGCGGCCTAATCTATTTAACTGGCAAACGACATCGCCGGATGAAAGCGTATTGGTCTCTGATGGTAAAACGCTCTGGTTTTATAATCCGTTTGTCGAGCAGGTCACCGCCACCTGGTTAAAAGATGCGACCGGCAATACGCCATTTATGCTGATTACGCGTAATGACGCCAGTGACTGGCGTAACTATGACGTGAAGCAAAAGGGTGATGATTTTGAGCTAACGCCAAAGTCGGCCACCGGCAATCTTAAGCAGTTTTCCATCAGCGTAACCAACAACGGCACCATTAAAAAGTTCGTCGCCACCGAGCAGGACGGGCAACGTAGTACCTATGTGCTGAAAAATCAGCAAAATAGCGCAGTTGATTCGGCAAAATTTACGTTTACCCCGCCGCAAGGCGTCGCGTTGGACGATCAGCGTCAGTGAGGTCCAGGTGAGTAATCTGTCACTTGATTTTTCCCGTAATGAGTTCCAGCCGCTGGCCGCGCGTATGCGGCCGGCCACGTTGGATCAATATATTGGTCAGCAGCATATTCTCGGCGCCGGCAAACCCTTGCCGCGAGCGATTGTCGCCGGCCAACTCCACTCCATGATTTTGTGGGGACCGCCAGGAACAGGGAAAACGACGCTGGCAGAATTAATCGGCCATTACGGTCAGGCTGACGTTGAGCGTATTTCGGCGGTGACGTCGGGAATCAAAGAGATACGCGAGGCCATCGAACGGGCGAGACAAAATCGTCATGCCGGGCGCCGGACGATCTTGTTTGTCGATGAAGTTCACCGCTTCAATAAAAGTCAGCAGGATGCGTTTTTACCGCATATTGAAGACGGCACCATAACATTTATCGGCGCGACCACCGAAAACCCCTCTTTCGAACTCAACTCGGCGCTGTTGTCCCGCGCCCGCGTCTATTTGCTGAAGGCGTTGACCGCGGCGGATATTGAGCTAGTGCTGCAACAGGCGATGAATGACAAGGAGCGGGGATATGGCGCTCAGAATATCGTATTGACGGATGAGACCCGGCGGATGCTTGCTGAGCTGGTGAATGGCGATGCCCGCAGAGCCTTGAACAGTCTTGAAATGATGGCGGATATGGCTGAGGTTGACGCAAAGGGCATCCGCACCCTAACGCCGGAGCTGCTTAAGGAAGTGTCCGGAGAGCGCAGCGCCCGCTTTGATAACAAAGGCGATCGCTATTACGATCTGATCTCCGCGCTGCATAAATCGGTGCGAGGCTCAGCGCCCGATGCCGCGCTGTACTGGTACGCGCGCATCATCACCGCAGGGGGCGACCCGCTCTATGTCGCCCGTCGTTTGCTGGCCATCGCTTCCGAGGATGTCGGCAATGCCGATCCTCGCGGCATGCAGGTGGCCATCGCCGCCTGGGACTGCTTTACCCGCGTCGGTCCTGCCGAGGGCGAGCGGGCGATTGCCCAGGCGATTGTGTATCTGGCCTGCGCGCCGAAAAGCAATGCGGTGTATACGGCGTTCAAGGCGGCCTTGCATGACGCGCGTGAAAAGCCCGATTATGACGTACCGGAACATCTGCGTAACGCGCCCACTCGCCTGATGAAAGAGATGGGGTTGGGAGCGGAGTATCGTTACGCCCATGATGAACCCAATGCTTACGCGGCCGGTGAGAGCTATTTCCCGCCCGAGATGACGGACGTGCAGTACTATACGCCGTCGCCGCGCGGGCTTGAGGGAAAAATTGGCGAAAAGCTCGCCTGGCTCGCCGCTCAGGATCAAAATAGCCCGACAAAACGCTACCGCTGAACTAAGCGTTGCGGTAAGGTTAGCGAGGTATTTCTGACTCCCGGCCGTGTAACATGCGCCGTGTACGACAACATTCCATTTGATAATCATAAGCACAGGATTAGCATGCTCGATCCCAATTTACTGCGTAACGAGCTAGACGCAGTCGCCGAAAAACTACAGGCTCGTAGAGGCTTTACACTGGACGTTGATACGCTGCGCAAGCAGGAAGAACGCCGTAAAGTTTTACAGGTAGAAACCGAAAATCTACAGGCGGAACGTAATTCCCGATCGAAAGAGATTGGCGCAGCCAAAGCCCGTGGTGAAGATATTGAACCGTTGCGCCGCGAAGTTAACGCGTTGGGTGAAAAACTGGATGCCGCCAAATCAGAATTGGATCAATTGCAAGCCGAGATCCGCGATATAGCTCTGGCTATTCCCAATTTGCCGGATGACGCGGTTCCTCTTGGTAAAGATGAGAATGACAACCAAGAGGTTAGCCGCTGGGGCGAGCCTCGCCAGTTTGATTTCAAGGTACGCGATCATGTGGAACTCGGCGAGATGGCCGCCGGGGTTGATTTTGCCGCCGGCGTCAAGCTGGCAGGCGCCCGCTTTGTCGTCATGAAAGGACAGGTCGCGCGCCTGCATCGTGCGCTGTCTCAATTTATGCTGGATTTACATACCCAGCAGCACGGTTACCAGGAAACCTATGTGCCTTACCTGGTTAACCATGAGACGCTGTACGGTACCGGACAACTGCCGAAATTCGGCGAAGATCTATTCCACACCAAACCATTAAGCGAAGAGGCGGATACCAGCAACTATGCTTTGATCCCTACTGCTGAAGTCCCGCTGACGAATCTGGTGCGCGACGAGATTCTGGAAGAAGAGTCGCTTCCCCTGAAAATGACGGCGCACACGCCCTGTTTCCGTTCGGAAGCCGGTTCTTACGGCCGTGACACGCGCGGTCTGATTCGTATGCACCAGTTCGACAAAGTCGAGCTGGTACAGATTGTACGGCCGGAAGATTCCATGCAGGCGCTGGAGGAATTAACCTCGCAAGCTGAAACCGTGTTGCAGTTGCTGAAACTGCCGTATCGTAAAGTGCTGCTGTGTACCGGAGATATGGGATTCGGCTCCTGTAAAACCTACGATCTGGAAGTCTGGTTGCCGGCGCAGGATACGTACCGCGAGATCTCTTCCTGTTCCAACATGTGGGATTTCCAGGCTCGACGTATGCAGGCGCGTTGCCGCAGTAAGAGCGATAAGAAAACCCGTCTGGTCCATACGCTGAATGGCTCCGGTCTGGCGGTAGGCCGTACGCTGGTCGCGGTGTTGGAAAACTATCAGCAGGCCGATGGGCGGATTGAAGTACCCGAAGTGCTGCGGCCCTATATGGGCGGCCTGGAATTTATCGGCTGATACCCGTGTTTTGTCCCCTAAAAAAAGCGCCTGACGGCGCTTTTTTTTATAAAAAGACACGGCAATATTTTTTAATCAAGAACGCGATCTTTTTACCTCCCAAAAGGTACCTCGACGTTATCTCTTTAATGAAATCTATTTAAAATCATTGAGGTAGATATGGTCTCTCATTCCTGCTTATTACTTTGTAATTCTGTTTGATTAATTATTTAAATCAATGCGGAAATAAACATTTTTTATCCGAATAAACCTGGATTGACTTTTAAATACGCAGTGGCATGATGCGCTCATTCTTTCCGGTTGCATGGTTAACCATTTCATTATGTCTGCTTACTCTCGCCCAGTGCTGTTATTGCTCTGCGGCCTTTTGCTGTTGACGATTTGTATCGCCGTGTTGAATACATTGGTGCCAATTTGGCTAAGTTATCAGCAACTTCCTACCTGGCAGGTTGGGCTCGTTGGGTCATCTTATTTCAGCGGGAATCTGGTTGGGACATTATTGGCCGGCAAGTTAATCAAGCATTACGGATTTAATCGCAGTTATTATTGCGCCGCATTGTTATTCGGCGTCGCGACGATTGGATTGGGCATTTCCGTCGATTTATGGAGTTGGTTATTCTGGCGTTTTCTGGCCGGCATCGGTTGCGCGTTAATTTGGGTTGTGGTTGAAAGCGCATTACTCTGCAGCGGTTCTCCCTCGCACCGCGGACGGCTTTTAGCGTCCTATATGATGGCCTATTACATTGGCAGCGTCGTCGGGCAGTTATTGCTTGGCGTGGTGTCGACCGAATTGCTGAGTGTTTTGCCCTGGGCCGTGGCGTTGATCATCCTGGGGATGCTGCCGTTACTGTTTGCGCATATTCCGGGGCCGGTGACACAAGAACGCAAAGTGCATGTCTGGAAGATGCTGGTCGATCGCCAGGCGCGTTTAGGCGTACATGGCTGCGTGATTTCCGGCGTCATTTTGGGATCGCTATATGGATTAATGCCGCTCTATCTTTCTCATCAGGGAATGAGCGACGCGAGAGTAGGGTATTGGATGGCGCTGCTGATCAGCGCGGGTATTGTCGGCCAGTGGCCTGTCGGACGCATGGCTGACCGCTATGGACGCCTGCTGGTTTTGCGGGTGCTGACTTTCGCTGTGATTGTCGGCTGTCTTGCCATGCTGAGCGTTAGTCATTATGCAATGGCGCCGGCTTTATTTATTTTGGGATGCTCCGGCTTTACGCTGTATCCCGTCGCGATGTCCTGGGCGTGCGAAAAAGTTCGGCCGGATGAACTGGTGGCGATGAATCAGGCGCTGCTGCTGAGCTATACGCTAGGCAGCCTGGTCGGCCCCAGCCTGGCGGCGATCTTGATGCAAACCTATTCCGATCGCCTGTTGTTCGTGCTTATTGCGTTAGTGTCGCTCTGTTATCTGGTCATTTTGTTGAAGAAGGCCGGTCACCATCCGAAACCTCTGGCTACCGCCTGAGGACATAATAATAAACCGGCCAGCGTTTTCGCTGGCCGGTTTATTTTGGTCGGATGCTTGTCGCCTAACGCATCAATACATTACTTTGTGTCCGTAACCTTCCAGGATGGATTTTACGCGATCCATCGTGTCGGCTTTCGGCGGCTTCACGCCATCCAGTTTGTATTCCTCTCCCATCGCAATCCATTTGTGTTTACCCAACTCATGGTAGGGGAGCAATTCTATTTTCTCGATATTTGACATATCCTTGGTGAACTCACCGAGCATGTGCGCGGATTTATCGTCATCAGACCAGCCGGGAACAACAACGTAACGTATCCAGGTACGCTGGTTGCGTTTTGCCAGATAACGGGCAAAATCGAGGGTGCGGTGGTTAGAAACCCCCACCAGATTCTGATGAATGTCATCGTTCATCTGCTTCAGGTCAAGCATGACCAGATCGCTGACGTCCAGAAGTTCATCAATCACCGGTTCATAACGACGAACAAATCCGTTGGTATCCAGACAGGTATTGATGCCTTCCGCGTGACAAGCGCGGAACCAGTCACGTACGAATTCGGCCTGTAAAATGGCTTCCCCGCCGGAAGCGGTGACGCCGCCGCCTGATGCGTTCATGAAATGGCGATAAGTCACCACCTCTTTCATTAGCTCTTCTACCGTAATTTCCTTACCGGCATGCGTATCCCAGGTATCCCGATTGTGGCAGTACAGGCAGCGCATAAGGCAACCTTGAAAGAACACGATAAAACGAATTCCGGGGCCATCGACGGTACCGCAGGATTCGAAAGAGTGGATGCGACCAATTACTGACATTGCAGGGTTTTCTCCAGGTTTGACCGAACAATAGCGGTCTTTGTAAGCGCAGTCATAAGAGAACGGACGCTATGTTTATCACGGTGAGTGAAGAAAACATCGTCCGGCTGATGCTGCGAATCTGTTTTGCCAGCCATCTACCGTGCTATAGCGGGCTGGCAAAACAGATTTTAATGCGACGATTTTAACGTTATGCGGGCGAGAAAAAGGCTCCACATACGTGGAGCCTCTATTTTACGCCTTTTCAAACAGTCAGGGAAATTAGATTGACTGAGTGAAAGTACGGGTAATCACATCCTGCTGCTGTTCTTTAGTCAGCGAGTTGAAACGCACTGCGTAGCCGGATACGCGGATGGTTAACTGCGGATATTTTTCCGGGTTTTCCATCGCATCAAGCAGCATTTCGCGATTCATAACGTTGACGTTCAGATGCTGACCACCTTCAATATTGGCGGTTTCATGGTGGAAGTAACCATCCATCAGACCGGCAAGGTTGGCTTTACGCACATCGTCATCTTTACCCAGCGCATTCGGAACGATAGAGAAGGTATAAGAGATACCATCTTTCGCGTAGGCGAACGGCAGTTTGGCAACGGAAGTCAGAGAGGCGACAGCACCTTTCTGGTCACGGCCGTGCATTGGGTTGGCACCAGGTCCGAACGGCGCGCCGGCACGACGACCGTCAGGCGTATTACCGGTTTTCTTACCGTATACCACGTTGGAAGTGATGGTAAGAACAGACTGGGTCGGTACCGCGCCACGGTAAGTATGCAGCTTCTGAATTTTCTTCATGAAGCGTTCAACCAGGTCGCATGCCAGTTCATCAACGCGCGGGTCGTTGTTGCCGAACTGCGGGTATTCGCCTTCGATGTCAAAGTCGACAGCCAGGCCGTCTTCGTCACGGATAGGTTTAACTTTGGCGTATTTGATGGCGGACAGGGAGTCGGCGGCAACGGACAGACCGGCGATACCACAAGCCATGGTGCGATAGACGTCACGGTCATGCAGCGCCATCAGTACGGCTTCGTAGCTGTATTTGTCATGCATGTAGTGGATGACGTTCAGCGCGGTGACGTACTGTTTGGCCAGCCAATCCATGAAGTGGTCCATACGTTCCAGAACTTCGTCGAAGTCCAGGTATTCGCTCTTGATCGGTGCGGATTTCGGGCCGACCTGCATCTTCATTTTTTCATCCACGCCGCCGTTGATGGCATACAGCATGGTTTTAGCCAGGTTGGCGCGGGCGCCGAAGAACTGCATTTGTTTACCCACAACCATCGGGCTCACGCAGCAGGCAATGGCGTAATCGTCGCTGTTGAAATCAGGACGCATCAGGTCATCGTTTTCATACTGCAATGAAGAAGTGTCGATGGACACTTTCGCCGCGAATTTTTTGAAGTTCAACGGCAGTTTTTCAGACCACAGAATGGTCATGTTCGGTTCCGGAGACGGCCCCATGGTGTACAGGGTGTTCAGGAAACGGAAGCTGTTTTTGGTAACCAGCGTACGGCCGTCCAGGCCCATACCGCCCAGGGATTCGGTCGCCCAAATCGGGTCGCCGGAGAACAGTTCGTCATATTCAGGCGTACGCAGGAAACGAACCATACGCAGCTTCATGACCAGGTGGTCAATCAGTTCCTGAGCTTGTTCTTCATTGATTTTGCCGGCGGCCAGATCGCGTTCGACGTAGATGTCCAGGAACGTAGAAACACGACCGAAGGACATGGCGGCGCCGTTTTGCGATTTCACCGCGGCCAGGTAGCCGAAGTAAGTCCACTGTACCGCTTCTTGCGCATTAGCGGCCGGACGAGAGATATCGCAGCCGTATTTGGCGGCCATTTCTTTCAGTTGACCAAGCGCGCGGTGTTGTTCGGCGATTTCTTCGCGCAGGCGGATAGTGCCTTCCAGATCTTCACCGTCTTCCAGTTTAGATTGCAGAGAGGTGAACTGGGCGAATTTATCTTTCATCAGGTAGTCGATACCGTACAGCGCAACGCGACGGTAGTCACCGATGATACGGCCGCGGCCGTAGGCATCCGGCAGACCGGTCAGCACGCCGGATTTACGGCAGCGCAGGATATCCGGCGTATAAACGTCGAATACGCCCTGGTTATGGGTTTTACGGTATTCGGTAAAGATTTTTTTCAACTGAGGGTCCAGTTCGCGGTTATACGCTTTACAGGAACCTTCAATCATTTTGATACCGCCGAATGGGATCAGCGCACGTTTCAACGGAGCATCGGTCTGAAGACCTACGATTTTTTCCAGGCTCTTGTTGATATAGCCGGCATCGTGAGAGGTGATGGTCGATGCCAGGTTGGTATCGAAATCTACCGGCGCATGAGTGCGGTTTTCCAGCTTAACGCCTTCCATAACCTTATCCCACAGCGCAGTAGTCGCTGCTGTGGCGCCAGACAGGAAGGATTCGTCACCTTCATACGGCGTGTAGTTTTTCTGAATGAAGTCACGAACGTTAACTCCATCCTGCCATTCACCTTTGCTAAAGCCTTGCCATGCGTTGGCCAATTTTTCATTCAGATCGGTCATTTTACACCTACCTTTGATATGGATTTTTTAAATCCGACGTTGCGGCTGATTGCACGTTAGTGCTTGTCTCCGCCGCGCAAATAAATTACCCAGTATGTTAAACCTACTAAAAAGCCACCGCCAATAATGTTTCCTATGGTAACTGGAATCAGATTATCGTTAATAAAGTGGCTAATCGTTAAATGTTCAAACTGGGAGGGCGCCATTTCAATCGCCTGCCAGAATTCCGGCGTCGCGAAGTTTTTGATTACAATGCCCATTGGGATCATAAACATGTTGGCGATACTGTGTTCGAAACCACTGGCGACAAACATGCCGACCGGTAAAATCATCGCAAACATCTTGTCAGTCAGACTATGGCCGGAATAACTCATCCACACGGCCAGGCATACCATCAGGTTTGCTAAAATCCCCAGGCACAGAGCTTCGATAAATGTATGTTCAAGCTTGTGCTCGGCGGTTTGCAGAATATTGAGTCCCCATGCGCCATTGGCGACCATGTGCTCGCCGGAGAACCAAATCAGGGCGACAAAGAAAAGCGCGCCAACCAGGTTGCCGATATAAACATTGACCCAATTACAGGCTAGCTGTTTCCAGGTTATACGTCCACTGGCTTTGGCGATGACGGTCAGCACGGTGGAAGTGAATAAATCCGCGCCGCAAACGACGACCAGCATTAACCCCAGCGAGAAGCAAATACCACCGATGAGTTTGGCGATACCGAAGGGTATCGTGGCCGTGCCGGTGGTGGCGGTAATATAGAAGACGAATGCAATCGAGATAAAAACGCCCGCGGTGATTGCCAAATAAAACGTTACCCACGGTTTTTTTGTTGCTTTATAGACACCGGCGTCTTCAGCGACTTTCGCCATTGCTGCCGGTAATAGCAGAGTGAAGGGGTTGTCAGCTTTCACACTAACTCTCCTTAAAATTTATCAGCGTCGAGATACTAGCAAAGCGGTATAAAGCAAAATTTGACATGGATCATATTGCGCGAAACTAACCCGGGGGTATGGTGGTGCAATATTCGGGTTTTTCCTGTTATCTCATTGATTTTTATAATAAAAAATATTTTAAATATTATAAAATTATTTGAATTTCATGGGGCGCGCAGGCTGAATCATCGTTAATTAATATCATGCCTTGTAGAATTTAAGTGCGCTATTTTTGATGTAATTTAATCATTTTTTTACCATTTAGTAACAAGTGAGTTTTATTTTGTCCGCGTATCGGAACAGCATTATTTTCAAAGCACAATAACCCTTTGAATGAAGGGTTATTGTTGCGCTGATTCAGGAAAACGGCCTATCGTCCTGCGATCTTGAAAAATAGCCAGGCGAATAGACCTGGTGTCCGTCGATGCTATTTTGCCTGCCAGTCGCGGCTTTTCGCGCGTTGTAGCTTCTCATAGGCCGTCAACAATGCCTGATGAGCCGGTAGGGCGGTAAATGCGTCGTCGATGGCAAAGAGTCCGTAGAAACTTTGTTCGCCGGCGATTGCCGCGCTGGCGGCGTCTACCGCTTCACGCCCGTACATTTTGACGAAGGCGTCGTAATACTCGGCGGGATCGCGTTCCGGCTCCAGCGCCAGTTGCAAGAGCGTTTGCAAACAGCGGTAATAATTGCTGCGCTGCGGGTTGAAGACCGAACCGTTGAAATCCTGCGTCCATTCCGCCCAGGTCAACGCCTGTTCCAAATCGCCGCCTGCCAGCGCCAGCATCGATTTCAACTCGCCGATGCGCAACGTGAACCAGCCATTATCTTTACCGGTGGCGATGCCGAGCAGTTCGCGTACCCGCGTGAAATCATCAAAGCCTTCATCATCCAGTTGCTGCAACAGGGCAAGATACGCTTCTTTTTCCCACTGACTATCCGGTAACGCCAACAGCGTTTCGCGCAGATGCGCGCCCATACTGTTATTGGCTAACAGCAGATCTTCAGCAGGATAGATATCGGACATGCCGGGAACCAGAATACGGCAGGCGTAAACGGCGAGGTGCTGATAGTCGGCAATGTACACTTCTTTATCTTCCTGCCGGAAAATGGCCATCAGTGTGGCGAATTCCTCTTCCGTCGTACCGCTGAAGCTCCAGTCTACAAACGCATAATCAGCCTGACGCTTGAACATATCCCAGGAAATCAGACCGCTGGAGTCGATAAAGTGGGTTTCCAGATTGGCATGTTCCGCAACTTCGTCCACATCAAAAGTCGGCGGGGTGAAAACATCCAGATCTTTCAGCCCGCGGCCTTGCAGGAGTTCGGTTACCGTACGCTCCAGCGCTACGCCGAAATCCGGGTGCGCGCCGAATGAAGCGAAACAGGTGCCGTTCGCCGGATTAAACAGCACAACACAGATGACCGGATATCGACCGCCGAGAGAGGCATCGTAAGCGAAGATGGGAAAACCTTCTTCTTCCAGCGTGGCAATGGCTTCCACTACGCCCGGATAGCGATTCAACACCGCCTGCGGAATCTCCGGCAGACTGATTGATTCCGCGATAATCCGATTCTTGATACTGCGTTCAAATACTTCGGACAGCCCCTGGACGCGAGCCTCATTAGGCGTATTCCCCGCGGACATCCCGTTGGATACGTACAGATTGCCGATAATGTTCATGGGAATGTAGACCGCCTGCAAATCGGACTGGCGGATGAACGGCAGCGCGCAGATACCACGAGCGGCATTGCCTGATTGCAGATCGATCAAATCGCTGGCGGCGAGTTCTTTTTCCGCATCGTAAAATTCACGCAGGCGCGCATCCAGAATCCCGTCGGGCAGCGTGTCGTCCGCCGGAATGGGAAACCATTTTTCATTGGGATAATGCACGAAATCGCTTTGTGCGACGGCTTTGCCAAGATAGAAATCCGCAAAGAAATAGTTGGTCGACAAACGTTCAAAATACTCGCCCAGCGCCGAGGCCAGCGCGGCTTTTTTACTGGCGCCTTTGCCATTGGTGAAACAAAGCGGGCAATCACGATCGCGAATATGGACGGACCAGACGTTAGGAACAGGGTTTAACCATGAGGCTTCTTCGATGTTGAACCCCAGATTTTGCAGTTGTTGTTGAAAACGGGCGATGGAGTCTTCCAGGGCGGCGTCTTTGCCTGGGATGAAGGTTTGAGTCATGGTTTTCACTTTTGCAGGTTTGAATAAGAGGTGCATGATACGGGCTTTTCGGCGCAGACTCTATTCATTCTATAACAGCTTGATAACATGGATGGGATGTCATCGCTCATCAGAGGTTTTGTGGAGCAAAACGCAATAAGCATTGCAGCCATGGGTGTCGAGTGATAAAACCGATAGCAGGGTAAAACAGTGCGTCTTGAACCACTGTGATAGAATAATCGCTGTTTTTTTTAGATGTGGTGAGGGGAAATGACTCAGGTTTTTAATTTTAGCGCCGGTCCAGCCATGCTGCCGGTTGAAGTATTACGTCGGGCTGAACAGGAACTGTGCAATTGGCATGGACTGGGTACATCGGTAATGGAAATCAGCCATCGCAGTAAAGAATTTATGCAGGTTGCCGCCGAGTCCGAGCAGGATCTGCGCGATTTACTGAAAATCCCTTCCAATTATAAAGTGCTTTTCTGTCACGGCGGCGCCCGCGCGCAGTTCGCAGCGGTACCGCTCAATCTGTTGGGCGATAAAACGCAGGCCGATTATATCGACGGCGGTTACTGGGCGCACAGCGCCGTTAAAGAAGCGGAAAAATACTGTACCCCGAATGTCGTGGATGTGAAAACGCGGGTGGATGGCTTGCGCAGCGTAAAACCGATGAGCGAATGGGTGCTGTCCGATGATTCCGCTTTTGTTCACTATTGCCCTAACGAAACCATTGACGGCCTGGCGATCGAAGAAGAGCCTGATTTCGGCGATAAAGTCGTGGTGGCCGACTTCTCTTCCAGTATTTTATCCCGTCCCATTGATGTCAGCCGCTATGGCGTGATCTATGCAGGCGCGCAGAAGAACGTGGGTCCGGCAGGGCTGACGCTGGTGATTGTCCGTGACGATTTACTGGGTAAAGCGCGCCGTGAGTTGCCCTCTATCCTTGATTATCAGATTCTGGCCGACAATGGTTCCATGTTTAACACGCCGCCGACCTTTGCCTGGTATCTGTCCGGCATGGTGTTTAAATGGCTGAAAGAACAGGGCGGCCTGGTTGAAATGGAAAAACGCAATCAGGACAAGGCCGACCTGCTTTATCGCGCGATTGATAACAGCAGCTTCTATAGCAATGATGTGGCCGTGACAAGCCGCTCCCGCATGAATGTGCCTTTCCTGCTGGCTAACGCCGAGCTGGACAAAGTCTTCCTTGAAGAAGCGCAGGCGGCCGGTCTGCACGCGTTGAAAGGACACCGTGCCGTCGGTGGGATGCGCGCGTCTATCTATAACGCCATGCCGCTGGAAGGCGTTAAAGCGTTGACCGACTTTATGGCGGATTTCGAGCGCCGCCACGGCTGATGGCTGGCGGTAAAAAATCGGTTATTGGCAATTGATACAGAAACCCCGGTATAACCGGGGTTTCTCAGACTGTTGACAAAGCCTATAATATGACATTGTCATCCTCCGCTACACGCAGTCATTCCCGCGGTAGTAGGCGGGAATCGCCTACTGAAACCGTAAACCTCCATTGGCTGATTCCCGCTTTCGCGGGAATGACGGGTTTGGAAAGGTTTGTCATCAACCACAGAAACCCCGGTATAACCGGGGTTTCTGTGTTCACGTTTGGAGAATAAGTTTCACATGCAGGAATCCCTGACCCTACAGCCGGTTAAATTAATTAACGGCACGATTAATCTCCCCGGTTCAAAAAGCGTGTCGAATCGTGCGCTTTTGCTGGCAGCCTTGTCTGAAGGGACAACGCGGCTGACGAATCTGCTCGATAGCGATGATGTCCGCCATATGCTGAATGCGCTCCAGGCCTTGGGCGTGACTTATCACCTTTCCGCCAGCCGCACCCAGTGTGAAATCATTGGGTCAGGCGGCGCGTTGCGCGCGCAGAAACCGCTTGAACTGTTTCTGGGCAATGCCGGCACGGCCATGCGCCCGCTGGCTGCGGCGTTATGCCTGACCGAGGGCGATATTATTCTGACGGGAGAACCCCGGATGAAGGAGCGTCCGATCGGCCATCTGGTTGATTCCCTGCGTCAGGGCGGCGCGAAAGTGGATTACCTGGAGCAGGAAAATTATCCGCCTTTGCGCCTGCACGGCGGCTTTCAGGGCGGTGAAATCAGCGTCGACGGCAGCGTTTCCAGCCAGTTTTTGACCGCGTTATTGATGGCGGCGCCGTTGGCTCCTCAGGATAGCCATATTCGCATTCAGGGTGATTTGGTCTCCAAACCTTATATCGATATCACGCTGAACATGATGGAAACGTTTGGTGTGCAAGTGCGCAACGACAATTACCAGCAGTTCTACGTCTCCGGTCGTCAGCAATACCGTTCCCCCGGCGATTATCTGGTGGAAGGCGATGCCTCTTCCGCATCTTATTTCCTGGCGGCGGGAGCCATCAGAGGGGGGACGATCCGTGTCACCGGCGTGGGGCGCGCCAGCGTTCAGGGCGATATCCGCTTTGCCGACGTGTTGGAAAAAATGGGCGCCAGGATCCGCTGGGGCGATGATTATATCGAATGTCAGCGCGGCGAACTGCACGCGATTGATATGGATATGAACCATATTCCCGACGCCGCCATGACGATTGCGACGACGGCGCTGTTTGCGCAAGGCGGAACCACCACGTTGCGCAATATTTATAACTGGCGGGTAAAAGAGACCGATCGTCTTACCGCGATGGCCGCCGAGCTGCGAAAAGTCGGCGCGCAGGTCGAGGAGGGGGAAGACTATATTCGTATCACGCCGCCCGCTCATCTGACGTCCGCTGCCATTGAAACCTATAATGACCACCGTATGGCGATGTGTTTTTCGCTGGTCGCGTTATCGGACACGCCCGTTACGATCCTGGATCCAAAGTGTACCGCCAAAACCTTCCCTGATTATTTTGAACAGCTTGCCCGACTGAGCGAATTGGCCTAGTCATGCGTCATCAAGGCGCGGCGTTCGCCGCGTCTCTGCTTGCCAAAATCCGTTCTCGCCTATCAGGCGATGTCTTATTTTTCCTTTTCAGTCCGGCATTAACATGACGTTTCTTATCGTTGATGCGTATAATGAGGCATCGTAATGTCGTGAATGACATCAACGGAATTCCTTGTGTACAGGAGAGAGAAATGACGGTGACTGCACCGGTAATTACGGTTGACGGACCGAGTGGCGCGGGAAAAGGGACGTTGTGTAAGGCGCTGGCGGAAGCACTACAATGGAATTTGCTGGACTCCGGGGCGATCTACCGTGTTCTGGCTCTGGCGGCCTTGCACCATCAGGTGGATATTCAATTGGAAGAAGCGCTGGTTCCTTTGGCCTCCCACCTGGACGTGCGTTTTATTTCCGACGACGGGCAGCTAAAGGTGATTTTAGAAGGCGAGGACGTCAGTAACGAGATCCGCACCGAAGACGTCGGCAATACCGCCTCGCAGGCAGCGGCTTTCCCCCGCGTTCGTGAAGCGTTATTGCGGCGGCAGCGCGCATTTCGTGAAGCGCCGGGACTGATCGCCGACGGCCGTGATATGGGAACGGTGGTGTTCCCGGATGCGCCGGTAAAGATTTTCCTCGACGCCAGCGCGGAGGAACGCGCGCAGCGACGTATGCTACAGTTGCAAGCGCGGGGTTTTAGTGTTAACTTTGAACGTCTTTTGTCTGAGATAAAAGAACGCGATGAGCGCGATCGTAATCGACCCGTTGCACCGCTGGTGCCGGCAGCTGACGCGCTGGTGCTGGATTCAACGGAAATGACGATTGATGAAGTGATTGCCCGAGCGCTGGCATATGCCCGTAAAGCGCTCGCTTAGTCATATATAAACCAATGAATTTTTACCTCGCTGTAAGGACGAACAGCGGGGCATGTTAAACAACCCCATCGAGCAGGATGCCAGATGGACGTTAAATTGAAGACTCCTAAGATTATCAACATGACAGAATCTTTTGCTCAACTCTTTGAAGAATCCCTGAAAGAAATCGAAACCCGTCCTGGTTCCATCGTTCGTGGTGTTGTTGTTGCTATTGATAAAGATGTTGTGCTGGTTGACGCCGGTTTGAAATCTGAATCAGCTATTCCGGTAGAGCAATTTAAAAATGCCCAGGGCGAACTGGAAATCCAGGTCGGCGATGAAGTAGACGTAGCGCTGGACGCTGTTGAAGACGGCTTCGGCGAAACCCTGCTGTCTCGTGAAAAAGCTAAACGTCATGAAGCATGGCTGATGCTGGAAAAAGCTTACGAAGAAGCTGCGACTGTTACCGGCGTTATCAACGGTAAGGTTAAAGGCGGCTTCACCGTTGAGCTGAACGGCATTCGCGCGTTCCTGCCAGGTTCTCTGGTAGACGTTCGTCCGGTCCGCGATACGTTGCATCTGGAAGGCAAAGAGCTTGAGTTCAAAGTGATCAAGCTGGATCAGAAACGCAACAACGTTGTGGTTTCCCGCCGTGCGGTTATCGAATCCGAAAACAGCGCTGAACGCGATCAATTGCTGGAAAACCTGCAAGAAGGCATGGAAGTCAAAGGTATCGTCAAGAACCTTACCGACTACGGTGCATTCGTTGATCTGGGCGGCGTCGACGGCCTGCTGCATATCACTGATATGGCTTGGAAACGTGTTAAACATCCGAGCGAAATCGTCAATGTGGGCGACGAAATCACTGTTAAAGTGCTGAAATTCGACCGCGAACGTACGCGTGTTTCCCTGGGCCTGAAACAACTGGGCGAAGATCCATGGGTTGCTATCGCGAAACGTTATCCGGAAAGCACTCGTCTGACTGGCCGCGTAACCAATCTGACCGACTACGGCTGCTTCGTTGAAATCGAAGAAGGCGTTGAAGGTCTGGTACACGTTTCAGAAATGGATTGGACCAACAAAAACATCCATCCGTCCAAAGTTGTCAACGTTGGCGACGTAGTGGAAGTTATGGTTCTGGATATCGACGAAGAACGTCGTCGTATCTCCCTGGGTCTGAAACAATGCAAAGCCAATCCGTGGCAGCAATTTGCTGAAACCCACAACAAAGGCGACCGCGTTGAAGGCAAGATCAAATCCATCACTGATTTCGGTATCTTCATCGGTCTGGATGGCGGCATCGACGGTCTGGTTCACCTGTCCGACATCTCCTGGAACGTGGCTGGCGAAGAAGCCGTGCGCGAATACAAGAAAGGTGATGAAATCGCCGCTGTTGTATTGCAGGTTGACGCAGAACGCGAACGTATCTCCCTGGGCGTGAAGCAACTGGCTGAAGACCCGTTCAATAACTACCTGTCTCTGAACAAGAAAGGTGCTATTGTTACTGGTAAAGTTACGGCAGTTGACGCCAAAGGTGCTACAGTTGAATTAGCTGACGGCGTCGAAGGTTATCTGCGCGCTTCTGAAGCTTCTCGCGACCGCATTGAAGATGCAACGCTGGTATTGAACGTTGGCGACAGCGTTGAAGCGAAATACACCGGTGTTGATCGTAAAAACCGCGTTGTCAGCCTGTCCGTTCGTGCCAAGGACGAAGCCGACGAGAAAGACGCTATCGCTTCTGTTAACAACAAGCAGGAAGAAGGTAACTTCTCCAGCGCTATGGCTGAAGCTTTCAAAGCAGCGAAAGGCGAGTAATAACGGTGGAGTGGGCAACCCCGGTTGCTCACTCTTGAAACGGTAGTAAGTTATCGTGGCGATTTCCCACGCACTTGGAGGAACCATGACCAAGTCTGAACTTATTGAAAGACTTGCTGGACAGCAATCTCATATCCCGGCCAAAACGGTTGAGGATGCAGTGAAAGAGATGCTTGAGCAGATGGCCACAACATTGGCCGAAGGTGATCGCATTGAGATCCGTGGGTTCGGCAGTTTTTCACTTCACTACCGTGCACCACGCGTTGGGCGTAATCCGAAAACGGGCGAGAAAGTTGAGTTGGAAGGCAAGTATGTCCCTCACTTCAAGCCGGGTAAGGAATTGCGTGACCGCGCCAATATCTACGGTTGATTCAGCCTTTAGGGTTACCGTAGTTTTGCCTGCAAGATGATTGATAAAATGGCACCTGAAAAGGTGCCATTTTTTATGTCTATTGCGAGTACCCGCTTATGCGAAAAGCGTCGGTATCAAGACGCTGGCGGCGCGCCTAACCACTCGACGGCGAACATCCCCGCGGCGCTGACGGCATCAATGGCTACGCAGCCTATTTCTTTCCTGATACGCGGCGCCAGCGCGATAGTCGATAGCCCGGTGCAGGAAAAGGCGATCACTTTTGCGCCGTCGCGGTAGAGTTGTTGCGCACAGGCAAATGCGCTTTCTTTGCCTTCCGGGGTAAGCAAATCGGTCGTTTGCGTCACGCCATCCGGTCGCGCATAAGCGACATCTTCTCCCAACAGCCGGCGAAAGGGCGCGGGCGCCTGACTGCCGATGCCGATAACCGCGACGGGCAAGCCAATATTGGCGGCGATGCGGGCGCAGGCGCTGCCTGCGGCGATCACCGGTATTGCGACGGACTGACGAAGCTGTTCCAACCCCGGATCGGCGGCGCAGCTCAGAAAGATGGCACGGCATCCTTGCTGCTGATAAGACTGGCCGAGCGCAATGATCTTGGGAACCGCGACGGTCTCGCTGTCGCGATCGAAAATACCGTGGTATTGATCGGGAATGCAGCGGCTTATGGATGGCAAACCATATTCCTGCTGTAAAAGGCGTCCGTGCTCTTCAAGCAGCGACCGATCCTGCGTAGTGAGTACGCGAATAATGCCGAGCGTCATGATGGTCTCTCCTGAGAAGCGTAAGCATCTGAATTTATGATAACCGGATCTCGCCGCAATCCAGCGTTTCCGGCGCTTGCTGCGCCCTGAACAAGGTGGCCGGGTGGGGGCCGTCCAGACGGATTCGTTTATCGTCAACCGTCAGCCAGTCGCCTTCGGGCAGGCCCACGATGGTGATATCGGGTTGCGCTATTAGCAGCTCGGCTAAGCGCTGATTGCGCGTTTCGCCCTGATGTCCGACAGGGAGTTGATTGGTGTAATGCGGATTGATCTGAAAATCGATCAGGCGCAGCGCATCAAATCCTTGCGGGTCGGTAATGGGCATGTCGTTGGTGGTGCAGATGGTCGGGCAGGCGAGGTTGGCTCCTGCGCTCCAGCCGATATAGGCCGCTCCCTGTTGAACGCGCTGACGGATTGCCGTCAGCAACCCGCGTTCGCGGCAACATTTCAGCAGATTAAAGGTATTTCCGCCGCCGACGATGATGATATCGGCATTGATTACGGCCTGGCGAGGATCTGCCGCGGTGTGAACCGGTGTGATGGCGATATCGATGGCGGATAGCGCCTGGCGCACTTTTTTCGTGTAGTCGTCCCAGCTTATCGTCACGCCGGCAAAAGGAATAAACAGCGCGTGCTTGCGCGTCTTAACCGCGGCGCGGATCGCATCCTGCGCATGTTGCAGATAGCCTTGCCCCGGCAGGCTTGAATTACTGAGCAGTAATAGTTGCATTCGATATTTCCCGTCTTGATTAAATTAGCCCGGCGACCAGGCGGGCGATAAGCGCATTGGCGAGCAATACCGGCAAGCCGGCGGCCTCGGCCACCAGCGTCCGGTGCCGCTCGGTATACCCCATACAATCCATAATGATGACGTCTGCCTGCCGCTCTTTTAACGAAAGCGCCGCCCGCACCAATTCATCCTGACTACCGTTATAGGGCGATACCGCCGCGTAAACGGGCGGATGTTGCATATCGCGCCATTTTTTCCCTTCGCTGACTATCTGTTTTTCCAACGGCACGAGGATGCCGGCCCGGCGTTGGCCGATAAGCGTCGCGGCGACGGGCGGCACCAGCCTGTCCGGTTCAATCAGCCAGGACTGCCGGCAACTGAGGCCGTGAAACTCGCCGGTGCAAAGCAAGAGGATCAGCGTGCAGCCCTGTTGCTCCAGTTCGAGCAGCTTCTGTCGCACCGCCTGATCTACGGCGTTTTTACCCAGAATAACGGCGCTGCCATCCAGCAGCCGACTGGTCAATAGCGCCTCATCCGGTTGCGGCGCGAATTGCCGCTCAATGGCCGCCTGATCTAAACCGTCCAGCACTCCGGCATGGATACAGCGGGTTCCGGCCGGCAGAAGCGACGTCAGTATGGGCGTAATATCGGCGCGAGGAGCCTGACCAATCGTTAAGGTACCGAGCAGAGGCATCGTCATCTCCTTTATTGGCGTTTTTGCAAATGGGCCAGCGAGCCATAGAGTTCGATCAGACGATCATATTCCGCCTGGTCGAAGAACTGGCAGGTATTGCGGGTAAATTCCTTGGCGACTTCCACCACGAATTTCGCCGTCGCCGCGATATCGACCTCATGGCTGGCGCCGGTTCCGCAACCGGGGACGGCGCTTTCTGTGGTGATGGCCACGCCGACCACCGGCGCGCTGGTGGCGATGGACGGTTGCAGGATGCTGTTCAGATGAAATACGCCGTTGCCGTAAGGCGTAATATCCTGTGTGGTGATCGGGAAGGTGACCGGCGCTCTGCCGCTGGTCATTTCCATAATGCGCAGTAAATCTTCGGAGATGCGTAGAATGTAACCCTGTTTCACCGTGGGAGAAATGGCATATCCCTTATGATTGATAATACGGTTGCCTTTGGTGGTATCAATAGACAGCACCGCGTCCATTTCCGGTATCACTTCCTGCGCGTTCATGTCTTCGGTATCTACCGGCGAGTCCATGAAGTCTACCGGTTCGTGCGGGCGGGTCGGCGCGTCGGGACAGATATGCGTGGTGATAATCACATCGCCCGGCAGCGTATCGCCTTGCGTTTGCATATGGGCCAGTTTTAATGCGGCGGCAATCGCCGCGACGGCGCCATCGCCGTCGGACACCAGACCGATGCGTTCGGGACGCGCGCCGATACCGCCTAATCGGCCCACAATGCCGATTGTGCGGGCTTGACCGCCTTTGCGCTTGCCGTCGCTGCCGGGGATCACGATTTTAACGAAATCCGTTTTCCCTTTTTCCCCTTTGAACTCCGTAACGCTGACGTCGACGGCCGGGTAGGCGGACAGCAGTTCAACGACGGTTTTTCCGCTGGCGGCGGCGCTATCAAGGGCTTCGAATGCCTGTAACGTTTGTAAAAGACTCATCTTACTCTCTCATTTAATTAGTTATACAACGTATAGAGGGTTATGGTTATTTCCCGCTGATTTTGCTGGAAAAAATGGAACTGAAGAAATTAAATATCGCGTCTCCGGCAATCAAACCGGCGGCGAAAACCTCCATCCGGTTACGCATTTTTTCTCCGCCGATCTTGATAATCAGTAAGCGTAGCGCAATCCCCAGCAGTACGGCCCAGCCGGCCAGCGGGTTGGCGATCAGCAGCCCGGTAGCCAGCAGCACGCCCAACTGGCGCCGGGAGCCTCCCAGCCATTGAATCAGCGCGCCCGGCACCGCCCAGATCATCAGCGAGGCGGCGATATCCCTGGACACGCCGGCCTGAATGGTCGCCACATACACCTTGGCGACAGGCGGAACCAAATTATTCTGGAAGTAGCTTTGATAGGAGAAGTAGACCACCGGAATGGCGACAAGGAAGGCAATCAGCGCGGCAAACAGCTGCTGACGACGGCCTTCCAATTCAAAGGCGGCATCCGCGCCGTTGTTGCGCAGGATGAAGCCGGCTTTCAGGTCGTAACCCATATCGGCGAAGGCCGGGCCGGTGGCGACGGAAAAAGCGCACAGAACGGCGAGTCCCACCAGCGGGAAGCCGATCATCATGCCGATGATCAGCGTAATCAGCGCCACGGCGAAGGCCGGGAACCAGCCGGAATGCATCGCCGCCAGTCCGACAATCAGCTCATGAATAAAGGCGGCAAAGGCGGCGTAGGCAATGAACGCCGCCAACATGCCCACCGACATTTCGCTGTACAGTCCGCTGCCTGCCGCAATCAGCATCGCCAGGACAATATAACCAATCGCGCCCAAACGGATGGCGCTCAGAATGTGCCGGCGGTCGTCATTGGCGGCTTTGAGCGCGTCGGCTGATAAGGTGGTCTGGGTGTTTTTCCGGCCGCGAATCAGCGCGATAACCTGAAAAAGCGCGACAATACCGGCGCCGATCATCATGCCGTGAGGAATGTAATTTTTATTAATATCGACGCCCAAAATAGGCTGGCTATAGCCACGCAACAGCAGGCCGACGCCAAACATCGTCAGCGCCCAGATATTGCCGATAAAAGCCGTACCCAGTGCGGACATCGGTAATTTAAACCAGGAACCGATGGCGCCAATGGTCACGCCGGCGCTGAGAATAGCGGCCTGACTGCCGCCCTGATCGCCGGCCTTGATCGATTCTGCCGCCGCCACGCCGGGCGGCCAGGTGCCGCTAGCCGGAAATATCGACGTATTAAACATGCGGTAAAGCAGGTAGGCGTCCAGCAGCATGGCCAGCGCGACGCCGATAAACACCGGAAGCACCAGGTCGGGTCTGCCGAACAGCCAGATCACGCCGATCGGCAGCAACAGGCTATTGGCCGCGCCAAAGGTCGCGGATGAGATCGCAGACTGAGCCAGATTCTGAACGTGAATCGAACGGAAGCGGCGCAACAGCTGTAGCGGAATTCGGGCAATGATCATGGCTATCAACGCGCCGATAATCGAGGTATTGGGGGTCACCCCCAGCGTGGTCAATAGCTGAATGCCGATGACCGCGCCAAACAGACTCAAAATAACGAGAAACACCAACGTCAGTGGATTAAAACAGCTGTGATGTCGTTGTTTCTCTTTCCCCTGCTGCTGGTGGAGGGATGAATGATCTGACATGGAATATCGCTCCTAAGGTTTAAATAACCCGCTTTTATCGCGGGCTTACTGTAGCCAGTACGGATCGCCATATTTTTTACCAATCAACATGGCCGCATTGGTTAACTGTTTGGCTAGCTGTTGTATTTCCTGCACATTCGCCATGCTGGCCGGAAACGTCAGGCAAAATGCGATGGCTTCGCCGCTTTGCGGATTTTTTACCGAGCAACTGATCGAGGCGGTGCCGGAGACCGCTTCGTTAATCGCGGAAGACCAGCGCTGTTGCTTCACCGTCTGGAGCTGTTCCTGAAGACGATCGAAAGGGATCTGCTCTTTACTTTCCGGCGCCAGCGTTTCCGCAAAATAGGCCTGTAGCTGCGGGTCGCTGTAGCGGGAAAGCAGCGAGCGCCCGGTGGATGTCGCCCACGAAGGAGAGCGGGTGCCGGGATGGGTAATAACCTGCAATGCGTGTCGACCGGGAATAACCCGCAAGACCAGAATATCCGCCCCGTCCAATACCGAAAGGTAGCCGGTATGGCCGGTCGAAAGACACAACGCGCGCAGCGCCTGTTCGATATCGTCCGTCAGGGAGGAGGTGCGATGGGCCAGATAGGCCACTTCCAGCAGCATTAATCCAGGGCTATAGGTCGAGCTGTGTGAGTCCTTGCTCAAAAAGCCGGTTTCACACAGCTGCTTCAGCACTCTGGAGGTCGTGCTTTTAGGCAGTTGTAAATGCGTAATCACGTCACTGGCGGTAATGCCGCGTTTGAGTTGACTCATTAAGTTCAGGATGGCGGCGGTGGTATTTAATATGCTCATAACGGGTCTCATAAAATGGAACCGAGTTCCTTTTTATAGAACAAAGCAGGTTTTATGCCACGATTTTGGTTTGCGTGATTATTGTTTGATTGCTAATGAAAAACGGTATTCCGGGGGCGGTCAGCTTGTCTGTTCGGCTGAAAAATCTCATTCGATATGCGCACCAATAGAGTGCCATGCCCTGTTTTGGGCGCTTATCTGCACTGGTATGGCGCAAGTCGGGAGGGGAAAATGAACAAGGGCTATCGGGGCTGGGGAATAGGGCACTCTGCCGACAGAGCGCCCGCAAGAGGGTTATTGGTGGCGTTCGCGCAAACGATTAATGATGGTCGCCAACGAGAGATCCTGATCCTGCAATAACACCAACAGGTGGTACATCAGGTCGGCGGCTTCATTGGTCAATTCTTCGCGGTCGTGGACGGTCGCCGCCAGCGCGGTTTCCAGTCCTTCTTCACCGACCTTCTGGGCAATGCGTTTCGTGCCGCTGGCATACAAACGCGCGGTATAAGAACTGGCCGGATCGGCGCTTTTGCGTTCGCCCAGCAGTTGTTCCAGCTCATACAGGAACAGCCATTCGCTGGCCGCCGGGGAGAAGCAGCTGTTCTTGCCCAGGTGACAGGTCGGGCCGATGGGGTTGGCCAAAATAAGCAGGGTGTCGTTATCGCAATCCGGCGTGATAGACACGACGTTGAGGAAGTTGCCGGAGGTCTCTCCCTTGGTCCATAAACGCTGTTTGGTGCGAGAGAAAAACGTCACTTTGCCGCTGTCTTCGGTCGCTTTCAGCGCTTCCTGATTCATATAACCCAACATCAGGACTTCGCCGGAAACAGCATGTTGCACAACCACGGGCATCAGTCCGTCGGTTTTTTCCCAGTCCAGTTGGTTTCTTTGTTCGTCGTTTAAAATACGCTGTTCGCTTAACACACCCGAATCTCCACGCCTTGTTGCTTAAGATAGTGTTTTAGTTCACCAATATTAATGATCTGCTTATGAAAAACCGACGCTGCGAGCGCACCATCAACCTGAGCATCCTGGAAGGCAGCCAGGAAATGCGCCATGGTGCCAGCGCCGCCGGAAGCAATCAGTGGAACCTTGCATACTTCCCGAACCAGCTTTAACTGATCTAAATCATAACCGTTGCGTACGCCGTCCTGATTCATCATGTTCAGAACGATCTCTCCGGCGCCGCGTTTTTGTACTTCTTTTACCCAGTCCAGGGTTTCCCAGGTCGTGACTTTGGTGCGGGTTTCATCGCCGGTGTATTGATTAACCTGATAGCGGCCGGTCGCCGCGTCATGCCAGGTATCAATCCCTACCACGATGCACTGTACGCCGTAACGATCGGCCAGACGGCTAATCAAATCAGGATCGGCCAGCGCCGGCGAGTTGATGGAAATTTTATCCGCGCCGAAAGACAGAATCTGTCCGGCCTCTTCCACGCTTTTTATGCCACCGGCCACGCAGAAGGGGATGTCGATGACTTCCGCCACGCGCGATACCCAGCTTTTATCGACCACGCGGCCGTCGGATGAGGCGGTGATATCGTAAAAGACCAGTTCATCCGCGCCTTCCTGGGCGTAGCGCTGCGCCAGCGGGACGATGTCGCCGATAATTTCATGGTTGCGGAACTGTACACCTTTGACGACCTGTCCGTCACGTACATCCAGACAGGGAATTATCCGTTTTGCCAGCATGAAATGGCCTCCGCTACGTTAAATTTACCTTCCAGCAGCGCGCGTCCGACGATCACGCCCTGTACGCCGCTACCGCGCAAGTTGGCGATATCCGTCAGATTGCCGATGCCGCCGGAGGCCTGAAAGGCGACCTGCGGGTAGCGCTGGCAGACTTCACGGTAGAGTTCGACATTCGAGCCGCTTAACGTGCCGTCCCGCGAGATATCGGTACACAGCACGTGCTTCAGACCAAACGACAGGTATTGCTCGACGGTCTGTTCCAGCGTGGCCTCCGAGTTTTCCTGCCAGCCGCTGATGGCGACCTGTTTGACGCCGTCGGCATCGATGCGCACGTCCAGCGCCAGCACCAGCGCGTCGGCGCCATAGCGGGTAAACCATTGTTGTACCCGTTCCGGCTGTTTGACGGCCGTGGAGCCAATGACCACGCGCGTTGCGCCGGCGTCCAGCAGCGCCTCCACATCTTGCTCGGTGCGGATGCCGCCGCCGACCTGAACCGGCCGGCTTACGCCGGACAGCAGCGTTTTCAGCAGCGGAATCTGACGCGCGGCGGGATCTTTCGCGCCGGTCAGATCAACCAAATGCAATACCTGAGCGCCCTGCTGCTGGTAATCCTGCAACCGGGGCAGGGGATCGCTGCCGTACTGGCGCTGTTGTCCATAATCGCCCTGATGCAAACGGACAACCTGTCCGTCAATCAGATCCAATGCGGGAATAATCATGACGATTTACATCTCCAGAAAGTTTTTCAGCAACTGCGCGCCGGCCGCGCCAGAACGTTCGGGGTGAAACTGCACGCCGAAGAAATTGTCTTTTTCCACGGCGGCGGTGAACGCTTCGCCATAGTTTGCCTGCGCAATCGTGTTCGGACAGACCGGCATGGCGTAGCTATGGACGAAATAGAAGTAAGCGTCGTCTTCAATGTCGCGAAACAGGCGGTGTCCGGCTTGCGGCAGCACCTGATTCCAGCCCATATGCGGCAGCGGCAAACCCTGCTCTTTCATTAGTTTGACCGGGGTATCGACAATCCCCAACGTCGGGACGCCGCCGTTTTCGTCACTGGACGTTCCCAGCAGTTGCATACCGAGGCAGATGCCCAGCACCGGTTGGGTGCAGGCTTTAATCAAATCGATCAGGTCGCGTTCGGCCAACTGATCCATCGCCGCCTGCGCCGTGCCGACGCCGGGTAAAAACAGCTTATCGGCGTGCAGTACGACGTCGGCCTCCCGGCTGACGATCGGCTGATAGCCTAAACGCTGGACGGCATAGTTGACGGAGGAGAGGTTGGCGCAGCCGGTATCCAGAATGACAACCTTCATCACAGTACTCCTTTTGAACTCGGCAGAGTATCGCCCTCAACTTTGATCGCCTGCCGCAGCGCCCGGCCAAAGACTTTAAACAGACTCTCGACGCGATGGTGGTCGTTACGGCCTTTGGTTTTCAGGTGCAGGGTACAAGCCATGGCATAGGAGAGCGAGCGGAAGAAGTGTTCAACCATTTCGGTGCTCAGATCGCCCACGCGTTGATAGTTGAACTCAGCCTTATATTCCAGATGCGGCCGACCGGAGATATCCAGCGCGCAGCGCGCCAGACACTCATCCATCGGCAGCACGAAGCCGAAACGACCGATGCCGCGTTTATCGCCCAACGCTTTGCTTAGCGCTTCTCCCAGCGCCAGCGCGGTATCTTCCACCGTATGGTGATCGTCGATATACAGGTCGCCTTTGACTTCAATGTTCATGCGAAACCCGCCGTGGGTGGCGATTTGGTCCAGCATGTGATCGAAAAAGCCGACGCCGGTATTGATTTTGCTGCCGCCTTCCTGATCCAGCCAGACGTCGACATCAATGGCGGTTTCACGCGTGATGCGGCTGACATGGGCGTGGCGGTTGCGTTTCGTCAACTGGCTGGTGATGGTATTCCAGTTCAAACCTTCACGCTGATAGCGCAACCCGGTAATGCCCATGTTTTGGGCCAGTTGCAGATCCGTTTCCCGATCGCCGATCACATAGCTGTTTTCAGCATCGATAATGCCGGCTTGCAGATATTCCGTAACCAGCGCCGTTTTCGGTTTACGGCATTCGCAGTCGTCGGTCGGGAAGTGCGGACAGATCAGCACTTTTTCAAAGCGAACGCCTTGCGAAGTGAAAATCTGCATCATCAGATTATGCGGCGGATCGAAGGTTTCCTGTGGGAAACTGGCCGTGCCGAGTCCATCCTGATTGGTGATCATCACCAGTCGGAACCCCGCTTTTTGCAACGCCAGCAGGGACGGAATGACCTCCGGTTCAAACGCCAGCTTATCCAGGCGATCAACCTGAAAATCTTCAGGCGGCTCGGCAATCAATGTTCCGTCACGGTCGATAAAGAGGTATTTCTGGCTCACATTGGCTCCTTGGGATTAAGCGGTGGTACCGGGCAATGACTGCAAGGCGGCGATGACGCGTTCGCATTCATAACGGGTGCCGATGGTGATGCGTAAGCAATCGGCCAGTCCGGGCTGTTTGCTTTGATCGCGCAGAATGATGCCTTGATCCCACAGCGTCTTGAACGCCTGACTGGATGGCGTAAAACGCACCAGCAGATAGTTGCTTTCGCTGGGAAACACGGTTTCCACGCACGCCAACGGCGCTAACCGTTCGGCCAGCCAACTGCGGTTTTCCAGCACCTCGGCCACGTTGCGGCGCATTTTGGCGATGCCCTGGGCGCTCAGCGCCTGACCGGCGATATCGGCGACCGGCAAAGAGAGCGGATAGGGCGCAATCACCTTCAGCAGCAATGCGATGACATCCGCATTCGCCAGCGTAAAGCCGCAGCGCAGGCCGGCCAGCGCAAAGGCTTTTGACAAGGTGCGCAGAATGACCAGATGAGGATAGTCCGACAGCCAGCCGATGGTGGAAGATTGCGGGCTGAACTCGATATAGGCCTCGTCGACGACGACCAGCGCCTTGCCCTGCGTCAAATCCAGCAGGCGACGCAGGTCTTCCTGTTTCACCAGATTGCCGGTTGGGTTGTTCGGGCTGCAAACATACACCAGCTTCACGCCGTCCAACTGTTGTTCGATGGACGCCATGTCCAACTGCCAGTCTTCGGTACTCTGCGCCGTACGCCGCTCCACGCCGAAGGTTTCGGCGCTGACCGCGTACATGCCGTAGGTCGGCGGGCAGAACAGAATGGCGTCTTTGCCCGGCTCGCAAAACGCGCGGATCAGCAACTCAATACCTTCGTCCGCGCCGCGACTGACCAGAACCTGTTCCCGCGGCAGCCCGGCATAGTCGGCATAGCGGTCAATCACCAGCCGCGGTTGGCATTCCGGGTAACGGTTCAAGGTGGAAAGCGTCAGTTGATACTCAGGCGCCTGTGGATATTCATTGGCGTTTAACCACACATCGCCGCTGCCGCCCAGACGGCGGGCCGACTGATAGGGCGTCAGCGCGCGTACGTTGGCGCGAGCCAGCTTTTCAATGCTCATGCTTGCTCCTTCAATGCGGCGACACGCAGGGTGACCGCATTTTTGTGGGCGGTGAGTTGCTCGGCCTGCGCCAGCGTTTCGATGGTGGGCGCCAGTTGCAGCAACCCTTGCGGCGTCAACTGTTGCACCGTCATGCGCTTCTGGAAATCGGCCAGCCCCAGACTGGAGTATGTCGCCGTGTAACCGTAAGTCGGCAGAACGTGGTTGGTGCCGGAAGCGTAATCGCCGGCGGATTCCGGCGACCAGTCGCCGAGAAAGACTGAACCGGCGCTGGTAATCTGATCGACCCATTTTTCCGCATCGCGAGTCTGAATAATCAGGTGTTCCGGCCCGTAGCGGTTACTGATTTCAATACATTGCGCCAGATCGCGCGCCACAATCACCCGGCTGCCGGACAGCGCCTGACGGGCGATATCGGCGCGGGAAAGCAGTTGAAGCTGTTGTTCTACCGCGTCGGCGACGGCTTTGGCCAGCGTCGCATCCGGCGTCAGCAAAATAACCTGCGAGTCGGGGCCGTGTTCCGCCTGGGAAAGCAGATCGGCGGCAACGAATGCCGGGGTGGCGCCGCTGTCGGCGATCACCAGCACTTCTGACGGGCCGGCGGGCATATCAATCGCCGCGCCGGCCAGATCCTGACTGACCTGACGTTTGGCTTCGGTGACGTAGGCATTGCCGGGGCCGAAAATTTTATCGACCTTGGGTACGCTTTCGCTGCCGAAGGCCAGCGCGGCGATCGCCTGGGCGCCGCCCAACTGGAACACTTCCTGAATGCCGCACAGCTGCGCCGCATAGAGAATTTCATCGGCGATGGGGGGAGGCGAACACAGTACAACACGTTTGCAGCCGGCGATACGCGCCGGCGTACCCAGCATTAATACCGTTGAAGGCAGCGGGGCGGATCCGCCGGGGATATATAATCCGACGGTGGCGATCGGCCGGGTCAACTGCTGGCAGCGCACGCCCGGCTGTGTTTCCACATCGACCGTCGGCAGCCGCTGCGCATTGTGAAACGTTTCAATATTACGCACCGCCGTCGCCATCGCCTGTTTTACCTCGTCGTCCAGACGTTCGGACGCGGCGGCGATTTCTTCCGGGCTGACGCGAATCTTATCAACCTGCACTTTATCAAACTGAGCGCTGTATTCACGCAGGGCGCTATCGCCACGGCTTTTTACGCCGGCCAGGATATCTTCGACGATCCGGGTGATGCGATCCGATGCCGAAATTGCCGGGCGAGTCAGTAACCGGCGCTGTTCCTGCGCGGAGCAAGTCTGCCAGTCGATAATGGTATTAAAGCTGTTTAGCGTGTTGCTGTCTGCCATTGCTATCACTCCATCATTTTTTCAATCGGCAATACCAGAATAGAGCTGGCGCCGAGCGATTTCAGTTTTTCCATGGTTTCCCAGAACAGGGTTTCGCTGCTGACCATGTGCATGGCGACGCGGCTCTGGTCGCCGGCCAACGGCAGGATGGTGGGGCGTTCCGCGCCCGGCAGCAGGGCAACCACTTCATCCAGACGTTCGCTAGGCGCGTGCAGCATAATGTATTTGGATTCGCGAGCCTGAATCACGCCCTGCATACGGGTCAGTAATTTATCGATTAGCTGCTGTTTTTCCGCCGGCATTTCACCGTCGCGCTGGATCAGACAGGCTTTGGAACGGTAGATGACCTCAACTTCGCGCAGGCCGTTCGCTTCCAGCGTCGCCCCGGTGGAAACCAGATCGCAAATCGCATCGGCCAGACCGGCGCGCGGCGCGACTTCGACGGAACCATTCAGCAGGCAGGATTTGAAGTTGATATCTTTTTTGTCGAGGTATTGTTTAAGCAGATGCGGGTAGGAGGTGGCGATTCGTTTGTCTTTCAGGCATTCCGGTCCGCTATATGCTTCGTCCAGCGGCACCGCCATGGATAAACGACAGCCGCCGAAGTCCAGACGACGCAGCGTAAAGTAGCGCGGATCTTCGCCTTGCGCCCGGCGGTTGAGCAGTTCTTCCTCCAGTACGTTTTCGCCGATGATCCCCAAATCAACCACGCCGTCCATTACCAGCCCCGGAATATCATCATCACGAACGCGCAGAATATCGATAGGCATGTTTTCGGCGAATGCGATGAGACGCTGTTGATGTAAGTTGATTTTAATACCACAGCGCGCCAGCAGTTCTCGTGAATCATCGCTCAGACGACCTGACTTCTGCATTGCTATCCGTAAACGTGTTTTGTCCAGCATGGAAACCTCATTAACCTGTCAAATTAAAAGCTACTTAAAAGTAGGGCCATAAAAAAACGTCGGGAACGTTTTTTAACGTTGCATGGTAACGGCCCGCAGGGTGGCGCGCCGGGAACGCGCGCCATAAAAAAACCCTCGGAAGTCAATCTTCCGAGGGCTCTCTTTGCGTTCTGCGCCACTGGAAGATTAAAACGTCTTCCAGCACCAATCGCCTGAAAGACTAGTCAGGGTGATGGTGATGATGGTGGTTAAACAGAACGTTGGTCATAAAATATCTCTTGGCTGCATCAATATATTCACTGTCTGGCGAATAACCTAAACCATGTGCGGGTATCAGCGCAACTCTTTTTTACATTTCATCGCTCGATGGGGCGGGTGGAGCGCCGCAGACTGTGGGTGTAAAATGTATTATGCGGCGGATGTGGGAGAGCTAATGATGAAAAAAGTAGCGATTATCGGTCTGGGTTGGTTGGGGATGCCGCTGGCATTGGCGCTGAACGGACACGGCTATCGGGTCGTGGGCAGTAAAACGACGATCGACGGCGTTGAGGCGGCTCGTCTGAGCGGGATTGAATGCTATCCGCTCCGACTGACGCCGGAACTGGAATGTGACGCGGAGGCGTTAAACGCCTTATTGCAGGTTGATGCGTTGGTGATCACGCTGCCCGCCAGCCGCACGGCGCAAGGGGGCGATAATTACGTTCTGGCGATACAGGCGCTGGTGAATTCGGCGCGGGTTTTTCATGTGCCGAGAATTATCTTCACCAGCTCGACATCCGTATATGGCGAGACCACCGGCACGGTGCGGGAAAATTCGCCGCTGCAACCGGTATCGGTCGCCGGCAAGGTTTTGATGTCGATTGAACAGTGGCTACAGCATTTACCCGATACCTCGGTGGACATCCTGCGGCTGGCGGGACTTGTGGGCATCGATCGCCATCCGGGCCGCTTTCTGGCGGGGAAAACCGGGCTGAGCGGAGGCGGACTTGGCGTCAATCTGGTTCATCAGGAAGATGTGCTGTCGGCAATCCAGTTATTGTTAAAACTGCCGGGCGGCGGACACCTGTATAATTTGTGCGCGCCGGAACATCCCGCCAAACAGGATTATTATTCCAGCCAGGCGCGTAAATTGAATTTAACGCCGCCGCAGTTTGCCGCGGAACACGATGAATCGGCAGGACGTTTGGTCGATGGGCAACGCATCTGTCGCGAACTCGGTTTTGAATATCAGTATCCGGACCCGATGACCATGCCGCTGGAGTGACCTCCGGCGGCGCGCGGCCCTGATTATCCGACCTTCGTCGTATGGCCTTATCTCTGTATCGTCTCGTTAAAATATTTTTTCTGCGCAGTTAGCCTAAAATTGGATGCGGCGCTGCCGATACCGTCTGGAGGACCTGTATTATTTGATTTCGCTGCCGCAGGGAGATAAATCCAATAGCGGAACGGTTTGCTGCGCGTCCTATTGGGCAAAGCCAGTCATTTAGGGACGCCGATGATTTGCAAGATGGCCGGAATAAATCATTGGCTGCATGGTGGAGATAACAGTTGTGGATGAAAATTTGAAAGAGCAGTTTGTAAAGCGTAATAAACTGGCTATTTGTGCCACGCTACGTGAATTAAAGAAAAATGACACAACCGTCATGGTCCATCATTCCCGTGGACAGTTCATCAGTAAAATTCTTGACGTATTACCCGACAACGATGTTTTTATTTTTGATCTCGGCGGCATCGAGCAGGAAAGTAGTCGGGCATCGGAAGCGGGAATGCTGGCGTTTATCGCCGAACCGGCCGGGGCAAGGGTCGAGTTTAAAGCAGAGATTATTAAAACCATTGATTTCCAGGGACTACCGGCTTTCAGTGCTTATATTCCCGCACAGCTTTATCTTATTCAACGCAGAAGCTATTTCCGCATCAACACGCCGTTTTGGCCGCCGCTGTTGTGCCGGGGCGAGCTTCCGGACGACAGCGAGTTTCAATTCACGATTAAGGATCTCTCGCTGGGCGGGTTAAGCCTGTGTACCGATCGGGACGTCAATGGCCTGTTAACCGCGGGAGACCTCATCCGGGATGTGGAGATGGATCTTAATGATTATGGCAATTTCCGCCTGGATTTGCAGTTTGTCGGTCAGTCGACGATTAAAGACCTTGATAATAAAGGCGACGTGAAGATCACTCAGCGCTTGAGTTTCCAATTTCCGTCGCTGTCCGCCGCCCAGGAGCGTGATTTGCAACAGGTTATTTTCGAGCTTGAAAGATTACAGATTGAGAAGAAGAAAAAATTTCAGGATCTGTGATTATTTTCCCGTTGTCGTGCCGATAGCATAACCGGTTGCGCGAGCGAGACCGAGCGGGCATAAAACCGGCGATAATAATGCGATAGACAATAAAATCGGCATCAGGTCTCGCCAAATCTTGTCAGACGGGGGGGACTGGTGCAGAATACGCGCCTTGCAAAATAACCGACGCCTAATCGCGTCGGTTATTTTTTTGCATTTATGTCTACAACGAAGAGGCCGGATAACGATCCGGATAGATAATTCTGCTTGTGTGTGCCAGTGAGCCACGGTGAGGAAAGTAAAAATGGGGCAATCAGTAAATTTCGTGCCGGTGCCCGCCGGCTTGTGCGGCAAAAGCATTGATTATGGCGCTATTCACCGGTCGTCATGTCTGTCTGGCATGGTTTCAGCAATCTCATCTCATCGTTATCCAGGCGTAGCCTGTTCCAGTTATTCGAGGTTTATCTCTTCCCCGTCCAGACAATGTCGCGCCGTATGTATGACGGCTCGCGCATCGGTCATGGGTAAAGGGGAGGTAAGCCATGTCGCTTGATACTCGCGTTTCATTCTCGGCTCGCGCTCAATTAAGTAAAAACCTCACGTTATGGCCGGTGGTCATGATGGGGCTGGCTTATTTGCAACCGATGACGATTTTTGACACCTTCGGCATCGTTTCAGGGTTGACCGACGGACATGTCGCCACCGCCTATGCCTTTGCGTTAGCCGGTATTTTGTTTACCGCATTGAGCTACGGTAAATTGGTTCGTCGTTTCCCGTCCGCCGGTTCGGCGTATACCTATGCCCAGAAAGCCATCAGCCCCCATATTGGTTTTATGGTGGGCTGGTCGTCGTTGCTGGATTATCTGTTTATGCCGATGATAAACATCCTGCTGGCGAAAATTTATCTCGCCGCGATTTTCCCCGGCGTACCGTCCTGGATTTTCGTCGCGGCGCTGGTTGGGCTGATGACGCTGTTTAATCTGCGCGGCATCAAGGTTGTCGCCAACCTGAATTCAATCATCGTGGTTGTTCAGGTGGCGATTATGGCGGTGTTTCTGGGACTGGTGATCCACGGGGTTTCTCAGGGCGAGGGGAGCGGGACGCTGGTGAGCGCCAAACCTTTCTGGTCTGACAATGCGCACGTCGTGCCGATGATAACCGGGGCGACAATACTCTGTTTCTCTTTTCTGGGTTTTGACGGCATCAGTTCGCTGTCGGAGGAAACGAAAGATGCGGGCCGCGTCATTCCGAAAGCGATTTTTCTTACGGCGTTAATCGGCGGCGTGATTTTTATCGTCGTCTCCTACTTCTTACAGCTTTATTTCCCGGATATCTCCCGCTTTAAAGAGCCGGAAGCCTCGCAGCCGGAAATTATGCTGTACGTCGCTGGCAAATTTTTCCAGTCAATCATTTTGGTATTCTCCTGCGTGACGGTTCTGGCGTCAGGTATGGCGGCGCATGCCGGGGTGTCGCGTCTGATGTACGTTATGGGGCGCGACGGGGTTTTCCCCGAGCGCTTCTTTGGCTACATCCATCCGAAATGGCATACGCCGTCGCTGAATGTGTTGCTGGTCGGCGCGATCGCGCTGTCCGCCGTCTCTTTCGAACTGGACACGGCAACCGCGCTGATTAATTTTGGCGCGCTGGTGGCGTTTACCTTTGTGAATCTGTCGGTAATATCACAGTTTTATATTCGCGAACGCCGCAATCGGACGCTGAAAGAGACATTCAGCTACCTTATCTTACCGGTGCTGGGGGCGCTGACCGTCGGCGCGCTGTGGGTCAATCTGGAAAAAAGCTCAATGACGCTTGGCCTGATTTGGGCTGCGATTGGCTTGCTTTATCTGGCGTTCGTGACGCGCAGTTTCCGCCAGCCGGTGCCGCAGTGTAGCGAAGATCCGGTTTAAACATCGCAGTAGGCTAGTTGGAAAGCGGAGACATTATTCTCCGCTTTTTGACGAAAGATCAATTCGCCAGTTCTTGCGCATAGGCAAAAAGCGCTTTAAGCAGATCGGTCTTTTGCTTATCGCCTTCATAGCGCTGATACAGCGCATCCAGCTCTGCGAAGTAATCCTGTAAACGTTCGCCGGTAAAAACTTCCCGCCGATGTTGTAACCAGCGCTGCTGTTCGCCGTCGTCCAGCGTGTTGGGATAATTGCGGGCGCGATAGCGGAACAGCAACGGCTCCAGCCGATCGTCCACAAACTTCAGATCCAACGCCGGCAGGTTCTGCGGCGCGGTTTCCTGAATGATTTTCATCGCCATACGGTCGGCGTCGCCGAAAAAACCGTCATAAATCCGCAAATCGACATCGTCGGGAGCGGCAAAAGCCGGCGCGTCGGCAAACAGCGCCACGACTTTTTCTCTGATCTGACTGTTTTGACGCAGCAGCGTCAGATTATCCAGACAATGCTGACGATCGATACCCAGCCGCAGCGCGTCTTCGGGCCGCAGCGTGCTGGCGGGCGCAAGCACCGGACACTTATTGATATGCACCAGCTTGATGGGAACGGCGCTTTGATTTTCCGTCAGTCGATCCCGGCGGGTATACAGACGTTCGCGCAATGCGTCGGCATCCAGTTCCAGCAGGGGAGTCATGTCGCCGGCCAGATCGCACATGATGACGGCGTTGCGATTATCCGGATGCCATGCCAGCGGCGCCACCCAACTGGTGTTGCCTCTGGCCGCGCCGAACATGCCGGAAACGTGCATCAGGGGTTTCATTTGCGGAATATCGATCAGGGCGCTGACTTTATTTTTATTGCGCAACTGGAACAAATAATCGAAAAGTTTGGGTTGCGCTTGTTTCAGCAATTTTGCCATGGCGATGGTGGCGTAAACATCAGACATGGCGTCATGCGCATGTTCATGAGCGATGCCGTTGGCCTTGGTCAAATGCTCAAGACGGAAACTGGGTAGCCCCTCATCATTTTCCGGCCATTCGATCCCCTCGGGCCGCAGCGCATAACAGGCGCGCAGCGCATCCAGCAAATCCCAGCGCGAATTGCCATGCTGCCAGCTATAGGCATAGGGATCGTAGAAATTACGATAAAAAATATTACGACTGACTTCATCATCGAAGCGGATATTGTTGTAGCCCATGATACAGGTGCCGGGCTCGCTGAACGCCGCATGAATCCGGCGGGCGAATTCAGCTTCATTCACGCCTTTGGCCAGGGCGGCCTGCGGCGTGATCCCTGTTATCATGACCGCTTCCGGTTCCGGCAGATAATCATCCGTGGGTTTGCAATAGACGACCAGCGGTTCGCCGATGATATTGAAGTCCATATCGGTTCGTACCCCGGCAAACTGCGCGGGCCGGTCGCGGGCCGGATGTTTACCGAAAGTTTCATAATCATGAATAAAAAACGTGGGTTGTGTTTTATCGGCCATAGTGACATTGAGCTGCATGTTTGTTCTGCGCGCCGGGTTCGGCAGCAACCAGTTGGTAAACGTCAAGGATATCATTGAATCCGTTTTCTGTGGCGCTTTCCTGACGCAGGTCAAATTCCTTACCAGCGTAATTGCTAGGCAGGCGCATTATCCTCGGTTACAATTATTTCCTTTGAATGCGAATGATAATTAAGTTGTTTATTGTCTGGCGTTTTATTCTGGATGATAACCACTGGGAGAAAAAATAATGCAGATGAACGTGGCTTTTGCGGTGAGAACGACATTTTTGGCGTCAATATTTGCGCTGTCTGGTTGCGATCAGTCGGTTTCATCAACGGAAAGCGCGAAAACGATAAGTATTGAGCATGCGCAGGGAACCACTCAGGTGCCGCTGCATCCGCAAAAAGTCATTGTTCTCGACCCGGCCATTTTGGATACGATGGATGCCCTGAAAATCGATGTCGCCGGCGTGCCGCAGACCAGCTCGCACCTCCCTGAATATCTGGCTAAATACCGGGGCAGCGAATATCTCAATGCCGGCACCCTGTTTGAACCTGATTATGAAGCGCTGAGTAGCGCCAAGCCCGATCTGATCATCGCCGGCGGGCGCGCCACCGACGCTTACGACAAGTTGAGCGGCATTGCGCCCACCATCTCGCTGAACGTTGATGCAAAACAGTTTATGACCAGTTTTAGCCAGCGGGTGGAGCAACTGGGATCGATCTTCGGTAAAGAGGAAGAGGCAAAGACGCAGTTGGCGGCGTTTAAACAGCAGATCGCCCAGACCCGGGAAAAAGCCGCCAATGCCGGGCCTGCGCTGGTGCTGATGGTCTCTGGCGGAAAAATGTCGGCCTACGGTCCGGGTTCCCGCTTTGGCTTTATCTTTGACGAACTGGGATTTAAACCCGCCGCAGAGTTTCCTGACGCGGGCGTCGGGCGACATGGGAATGTCGTGACCTCGGAATTTTTACTCAGCGTGAACCCCGAGTGGCTGTTTGTGCTGGATCGCGATAACGCCATCGGGCGGGCGGGCGCCGACGGCGAGTCGGCACGGCAGGTGCTGGATAATCCGCTGATTCATAAAACCAACGCCTGGCAACAAAACCATATTGTCTATCTGGATTCCACCTCGATTTATATTTCAGCCGGGCTGCAAAGTTATAAAAATCTGATTGCGGATGTGAATAACGCATTGGATAAAAAATAGCGGCGGATTGTGGCAGGAATAATGAAATCTCTCTATTTTTCGCTTGGCATCATACTGCTGGCGGCGATGATCGTCGCCAGCCTCTTTCTGGGCGCCGGCCGCGTAAGCCTACAGGCGGTCTGGACCGATCAGGCCATGCGCGATATTTTCTTTATCAGCCGCGTACCCCGAACGCTGGCCTTGCTGTTGGCGGGAAGCGCCATGAGCGTGGCCGGTTTGATCATGCAACTGCTGACCCAAAACCGTTTTGTGGAGCCGTCGCTGGCCGGTACGACCCAGTCGGCGGGATTGGGGCTGTTGGTCGTGATGGTGCTGGCGCCGTCAGCCCCGGTGTTTGTCAAAATGGTGGTCGCCAGTCTGTTTGCGTTGGCCGGTACGCTATTGTTCATGCTGCTGCTGAGACGCATTGTGCTGAAATCCGCGCTGGTCGTGCCGCTGGTGGGCATCATGCTGGGCGCGGTTATCAGCGCGATCACCACCTTCGGCGCCATGTATTACGATTTGTTGCAGGCGCTTGGCAGTTGGGAGTCCGGGGATTTTTCCGGCATCTTGCAGGGGCGTTATGAACTGCTATGGCTGGTCGGTTGCCTGACGCTGGCCGCCTGCTGGATCGCCGACCGCTTTACCGTGGCGGGAATGGGACGGGAATTCTCGGTCAACGTCGGACTTAACTATCGGCAGGTTATGCTGATGGGGCTGTCGATCGTCGCGGTCATCAGCGGCGTGGTGGTCGTTGTGGTCGGGGCGCTGCCTTTTCTCGGTCTTATTGTTCCTAATCTTATCAGCATGTTATTGGGTGATAACGTGCGTAAAACCATTCCGTGGGTTTGCCTGCTGGGTGGAGGCTTGGTCCTGCTGTGCGACATCATCGGCCGGGTGATTCGGTATCCTTTTGAGATACCGGCCAGCGTCATTCTGGGTGTTATCGGGGCTGTTGTTTTTCTTCTCCTGCTGTTAAGTAAAAAACGCCATGTCAGTTAACAAAGCGAATTCGGCCGCGCCGATCACGACCGCCACGCGACCTGGACTCTCCTCCCGCGCGCGTTTATTGCTGCTTTGCCTGTTGGCGCTGGGCGCGATGGCGATCTTTATGACCATCAACCTCGGCAGCAATCTGCGCTACATCCTGACGCATCGAGGATGGGTGCTGGCCACCATGCTATTGGTGGCGTTTGCCGCCAGCGTATCGACCGTGTTGTTTCAGACGGTCACCAATAACCGCATCCTGACGCCTTCGATTATGGGATTCGAAGCGCTATTTATTTTGATTCAAACCGCCATGATTTTCGTTTTCGGCTCACAGGGCGTACCCGATCTGGGCGTTCAGGGGAAGTTTTTTCTGGAAACGCTGCTTATGGTGTTGTTTTCCGCGGTGCTATATCGCTGGTTATTCACCGGTAACCGCAACAATCTGCATCTGGTGCTGTTGGTGGGCATTATCTGCGGCACGCTGTTTCGCAGTATCGCCAACCTGATGCAACGGTTATTGGAGCCCAGTGAATTCGCCATTTTGCAGGGGAGAATGTTCGCCACCTTTACCCGTGCCGCCCCTGAATTGATTGGGCTTTCGGTTGCGATCTCGGCGGTCGTCGGCATCGTGATCTGGCGTATGCGTTTCCAGTTCGATGTGTTGGCGCTCGGGCGCAATACCGCCATTAATCTGGGGATGAATTACAAACGCAGCCTGACGGTGATTTTACTTTTAGTCTCGGTATTAGTCGCCATCTCGACGGCGCTGGTCGGGCCGTTGACCTTTCTGGGCTTCATGGTGGCCAATCTGGCGTATCTGATTATCGGTTCCAGCCAGCATCGCTTTTTGCTGCCCGCGGCGTTTCTGCTGGGCATTATCGCGCTGGTCGGCGGACAACTGGTGCTTGAGCATCTGCTGCATATGTCCGGCGCGTTGTCCGTCGTCATTGAGTTTATCGGTGGTTCACTGTTTATTCTGTTGTTGCTTAGGAAGGTTTCCCTGTGATTGAAATCAGCGATGTAACTAAAACGTACAATAATGTGGCGGTACTGAAAGAGGTGACGGCCACCATTCCCCGCGGGGGCGTGACTTCAATTATCGGTCCTAACGGCGCAGGAAAATCGACGCTTTTATCCATCATCAGCCGTTTATTGGCGGCCGATCGGGGGCGGGTCAGCGTCAACGGCATGGATGTGACGACGACGCCCAGCGATAAGCTGGCGACCTGTCTGTCGGTATTGCGGCAGGAGAACCAGTTTACCAGCCGGTTAACCGTCGCCGATTTGGTGGGATTCGGCCGCTATCCCTATACCAAAGGGCGCCTGAACGCCGACGATCGCGAACGTATTGAGGCGGCGATGGCGTTTCTCCATCTGACGGAGTTCAGAGATCGTTTTCTGGATGAATTGTCGGGCGGTCAGCGACAGCGCGCCTACGTCGCGATGGTGCTGTGTCAGGACACGGAATATGTGCTGCTGGACGAACCGCTCAATAATCTGGACATGAAGCACGCGGTGGCCATGATGAAACAAATTCGCCGCGCGGCGGATGAGTTGAACAAAACCATCGTGCTGGTCATCCACGATATCAATTTCGCTTCCGCCTATTCGGACTACATTATCGCCATGCGTCAGGGACAAATTATCTATAACGGCACGCCGGAAGAAATCATGGTTTCCACGGTGCTTGAAGATATTTTCGACACGCAGGTCGCGATCGAACAGGTTCATAATCAGCGCATTGCCGTGTATTATCGGTAATTAATGGATTCCGAATAAAACCATCTTGTCGCAGATAGCTGCTAACCTGTATGGTTAGCATATATCGAAATCTGTGTTTGACTTAAGTAAGGGTAGAAAAATGGATAAGGATACTAAGCCTTGTTTCCAGGATGTACTGGAGTTTGTTCGCATGTTCCGTCGTAAAAATAAACTACAGCGTGAAATTATTGATAACGAAAAGAAAATTCGTGATAACCAGAAGCGTGTTTTACTGCTTGATAACCTGAGCGACTACATTAAGCCGGGGATGAGCATTGAAGATATTCAGGGGATCATCGCCAGCATGCGCAGCGATTATGAAGATCGCGTCGACGATTACATCATTAAAAACGCCGACCTGTCGAAAGAGCGTCGCGAATTGTCCAAGAAATTGAAAGCCATGGGTGAAGTGAAATAACCCAGACGGTAATATTGCCGCCATACAGTCAGGGATCGCACAGGCGGTCCCTTTTTGTTTCTCCGCCAGATATTTTTCCGCCGCTTCCCTGACGGCATCCGTTTATCGACAAGCATCAGAGCCGCTGCGCATGCTCTCTGCCCGATGACTGAAACCGCTCGTTTTTATTGCGTAACGCCTTCCAGCGAGAGATTTTACCCCCGCACGGAAAGCCGATGATGTAGCAAGATAACTCATCCGAACCTTGAAAGGGCCGTGCCGCCGTTGCGCTACATGAATAGAATCTCCGCAAGCGCCGTTGCCGTCGCCGCGATCCTCGGTATTTTGCCGCTGTTGATCCTGCCGCAGCTCCCGTCGTCAAGAATGCTGTGGGGCGGGATGCTGCTGGCGGCGGCGATGGGGCTGAACGTCCGCCGCTATGGGGTGCGCATCACGGCGATTGCGTTGTTCGGCTTTTGTTGGGCGGGATTAAGCGCGCAAACGCTGCTCGAACACATCGACCAGATGACGCGGCAACCGGTCAACGCGATAGTGACGATCGCCGGCATACGCTTTGCCGGCGTTGATGAGCCTCAGGCGATGGTTAAACTGGAAAAAATAAACCAGCGCCGGGTCTTTCCGCCGCTTTATGCCAGAGTGACGTTGTCACATGAAATGCGGGACTGGTGCGGCGGACAACGCTGGCGGATCGTCGCCGGTTTCCGTCCCGTACACAGCCGCCTGAATGAGGGCGGATTTGACAGCCAGCGCTGGGCCGTCGCGAAGCGCCAGCCGCTATCCGGCCGGATTGCCTCCGCCCAGGTTATCGATTCATCCTGCGATCTGCGCCAGCGCATCATTTCTCATGCGGAACAGCGGATAACGGCGCTGCCGTGGCGCGCTATCCTGTTGGCGCTGGCGTTCGGCGAAATGAAAATCGTCAGCCCGGAAAGCAAAATCCTGCTTCAGAAAACCGGCACCATGCACCTGATGGCGATCTCCGGTCTGCATATCGCCCTTGCCGCGCTCTTTGGCTGGGGTATCGCAAGGGCAATCCAGTATTTTCTGCCGGCGCGGGCGATTGGCCATCGCTTCCCGTTATTGATCAGTTGGCTGATGTCTTGGGCGTATGTGTGGCTTGCCGGGGGCAATCCGCCGGCGGTCAGAGCGGCGCTGGCGCTCAGCGTATGGATCCTGCTGCGGGCGAAAGGCGTGATATGCGCGCCGTGGCAGGTGTGGCTATGGTGTATCGCGCTTATTTTGCTCTGCGATCCCCTCAGCGTTTTGTCAGACAGCTTTTGGCTTTCCTGCCTTGCCGTCGCTTCACTGATTTTCTGGTTTCAGTGGGCGCCATTGCCGCAACGATGTCAGCGCGGCGTTTACTGGTGCTGGCTGCGTTGGCTGCATTTGCAAGCGGGAATGACGCTGCTGTTGATGCCGCTGCAACTCGGCATGTTTCACGGCGTCAGTCTGACTTCGCTGCCGGCCAACCTGTGGGCAATCCCCATCGTTTCATTCATTACCACGCCGCTGGTGCTGTCGGCGTTGCCCCTGATGTACATCGCCGATCTGGATTATGGGCTGTGGTGGCTGGCGGATGTTTCGTTGAGAGCCGTGTTTGCGCCGCTGGCATCGATGCAGGCCGGGTGGGTCGATCTCGAATCTTCCCTGCTGGTCGGCAGCGTTGCCGGCTGGCTGGGCGTGGTTATCTGGCGCTTTGCCTGGTGGCGATGTCATCCCGTCAGCATCGTCAGCCTCATCATGCTGCTGCTGGTTTTCAGAGTGAAAGACGAACAACCGAACTGGCGGGTCGATATGCTGGATGTCGGACACGGGCTGGCGGTGGTGGTTGAGCGCAATGGCAAGGCCCTGGTGTACGATACCGGCAATCGTTGGGACGGCGGCGATATGGCGAGCCGGGAAATCTTGCCCTATCTGCGTTGGCGTGGGTTAGCGGTGGAAAAAATCATTCTCAGCCACAGCCATATGGATCATGTCGGCGGTCTGGATACGCTAAAAACGGTATTTCCGGCCGCGGAAATATTCAGCTCTTTCCAACAGGCCGGCCATTATCCCTGTCGGCGCGGCGAGGTTTGGGTTTGGCAAGGCCTGACATTCACGGTATTGTGGCCGGAATCGCTGGTGGTCAGAGCGGAGAATAACGATTCCTGCGTGATTCGCATCGATGATGGCAAATATCGCGTGTTATTGACCGGCGATATCGAGTCGGCGGCGGAGCAAACGCTGGTGAAAGGGCAGAGAAATGCGTTGACTGCTGATTTGTTACAAATTCCCCATCACGGCAGCGGCACGTCGTCTTCGCCGCCGTTTATCCGGGCGGTGAATGCCGGGGGCATTGTCTCTTCCAACGCGCGTTATAATCCGTGGCGACTGCCGGCGGCAAAAGTAGTGGCGCGCTATCGCCGCTATGGCTATGAGTGGCTGGATACGGCGACGTCGGGACAGCTGAGCGCGCGTTTTTTCAACGATTACTGGCGCATAATACGTTTCAGGGAGCAAATATCGCCCCGCTGGTATCATCAGTGGTTTGGCGTAAAGCGGGATAATGAGTAAAATAGGCGGCTATTTCTTATTGGCTCAGGTTTATTGCATGCTGAATGATAAAGATCTCTCCACCTGGCAGACGTTTCGTCGCCTATGGCCGATGATCTCTCCTTTTAAAGCGGGGCTGTTTGCGGCCGCGATCGCGCTGGTTGTTAATGCGGCCGGCGATACGTTAATGCTGTCTCTGCTTAAGCCGCTGCTCGATGAAGGTTTTGGCAAGACCGATCGCTCGGTTCTGGTCTGGATGCCGTTAGTGGTTATCGGTCTGATGCTGATGCGTGGCGCATCAGGTTTTGTTTCAAGCTATTGTGTGGCCTGGGTGTCCGGTAAAGTGGTGATGGCGATGCGCCGTCGCCTGTTTAACCATATCATGGGGATGCCGGTTACCTTTTTTGACCAGCAATCAACGGGTACGCTGTTGTCCCGCATCACTTATGACTCCGAACAGGTCGCCGCATCATCGTCAAACGCGTTGATTACGGTGGTCAGGGAAGGCGCTTCAATCATCGGTCTTTTCATCCTGATGTTTTATTACAGTTGGCAGTTATCGATCATCCTGATCGTCATCGCGCCGATTGTCTCCATCGCTATTCGTCTTGTCTCCAAGCGTTTCCGTGAAATCAGTAAGAATATGCAGAATACCATGGGGATGGTGACCACCAGCGCCGAGCAGATGCTGAAAGGTCACAAAGAGGTCTTGATTTTCGGCGGACAGAAAGTGGAAGCGGAGCGCTTTGATAAGGTCAGCAACCGTATGCGTCGTCAGGGGATGAAACTGGTGTCCGCTTCCTCCATTTCCGACCCGATCATTCAGTTGATCGCGTCGCTGGCGCTGGCTTTTGTTTTGTATGCGGCCAGCTTTCCAAGCGTGATGGAGACGTTGACGGCAGGGACGATTACGGTGGTTTTCTCATCAATGATTGCGCTGATGCGGCCGTTGAAATCCCTGACTAACGTGAACGCCCAGTTCCAGCGGGGGATGGCGGCTTGCCAGACGCTGTTCGCCATTCTGGATATGGAACAGGAAAAAGATACCGGCAAGTTGGAAATCGAGCGCGCCAAGGGCGATCTGGAATTCCGCAATGTCGAGTTCGCCTACGCCGGCAGAGAGAATCTGGCGCTGAAAAACGTCAGCCTGCACATTCCGCCGGGTAAAACCGTCGCGCTGGTCGGTCGTTCAGGCTCCGGTAAATCCACCATCGCTAATCTGATTACCCGTTTTTACGATATCCAGTCCGGCGAAATTCTGCTGGATGGACACGATCTGCGGGAATATACGCTCGCCTCGCTGCGAAATCAGGTGGCGCTGGTGTCGCAGAATGTGCATCTGTTTAATGACACTATCGCCAATAATATCGCCTACGCCAGTCATGAACGCTATAGCCGGGAAGAAATCGAACGGGCGGCTCGTATGGCGCACGCAATGGATTTCATCAGTAAGATGGAAAACGGCCTGGATACCATGATCGGTGAAAATGGCGTGTTGCTCTCCGGCGGACAGCGGCAGCGTATTGCCATTGCGCGCGCATTGTTGCGCAACTGTCCTATTCTGGTGCTGGATGAAGCGACCTCGGCGCTGGATACCGAATCGGAACGCGCTATTCAGTCGGCGCTGGACGAATTGCAAAAAGATCGCACCGCGCTGGTTATCGCACACCGTCTGTCTACCATTGAAAAAGCCGATGAAATTTTGGTGGTGGAAGATGGCCGCATTATCGAACGGGGCGGCCATGACGAGCTGTTGGCGAACAATGGCGCTTACGCCCAATTACATAAAATGCAGTTTGGCGAATGATTGAGCGCATCTGGTCGGGGCGCTCGCCGCTTTACCGGCTGCTCATCCCCTTGTCGCTGTTATACGGGCTTATCACGTTTGTGATACGCCAAAGCTACCGCCGGGGATGGCGCAAAAGCTGGCGAGCGCCGGTGCCGGTGATTGTGGTGGGCAATCTGACGGCCGGCGGGAATGGTAAAACCCCGCTGGTTATCTGGCTGGTGGAACAGTTACAGCGCAGAGGCTACCGGGTAGGGGTGGTTTCCCGCGGCTATGGCGGCAAAGCGGATCGCTATCCGTTGCTGGTCGCCGACGATGTCACCACGGCGCAGGCGGGCGACGAACCGGTGCTGATTTATCAACGTACCGGCGCGCCGGTCGCGGTGGCGCCGGTACGTCGTCTGGCGGTGGAAGCATTGCTGGCGCGTTACCCGCTGGATGCGGTGATAACCGATGACGGGTTACAGCACTATGCGCTGGCCCGCGATATCGAACTGGTGGTGGTGGACGGCATCAGGCGCTTTGGCAATGGCTGGTGGCTGCCCGCCGGGCCAATGCGTGAGCGGGAAAGCCGGTTAGCGTCCGTGGATGCGGTGATCGTCAATGGCGGAACCGCCCGCGGCGGCGAGATCGCGATGCGTCTGACGTCGGGAATGGCGATAAATCTGCTCTCCGGTGAGACCTGTTCGCTCAAACAGTTACAAAACGTCGTGGCGATGGCGGGCATTGGCTACCCCCGGCGTTTTTTCACCACGCTGCGCGACGCCGGCGTGAGCATTGCGCGCGAAGCGGCCTTTGCCGACCATCAGAGTTATCAGTTTGAGCAACTGGAGTCACTGACCGACGACGATCAGCCGCTGCTGATGACGGAAAAAGACGCGGTCAAATGCCGCTCATTCGCCCGTCGGAATTGGTGGTATCTGCCGGTGGATGCGGTATTGTCTGAACCTCAGGCCGCACAGCTGCTGAGTCGGCTGGAGGCGGTGCTGGCGAAGCGTTAGGACGGCCGGCGTTTATTCGTTATACCGGCAGATTTCGAGCCGCCGCCGCGGGGCTTGAAAGATGAGGAAATATAATCTTGTTAGCTTCTTGATGGAGGAAGCATGGATCACCGTTTACTCGAAATTGTTGCTTGTCCCGTCTGTAACGGGCGGTTGTATTTTAATAAAGAAAAACTGGAGCTGATATGCAAGGTCGATGGTCTGGCCTATCCGGTGCGCGACGGTATTCCCGTGTTGCTGGAGCATGAAGCGCGCAAGTTAGGGGCTGACGAGATCACACAATGAATTTCAATGTCATCATCCCCGCGCGTTTCGCTTCAAGCCGGTTGCCCGGTAAACCGCTGGCGGATATCAACGGGAAGCCCATGATTGTGCATGTGATGGAGCGTGCGCAGGAGTCGGGCGCCCAACGCGTGATTGTGGCGACCGATCATCCGGATGTGCAGGCCGTGGTGAGTCAGGCGGGCGGAGAAGTGTGCCTGACCCGTACCGATCACCATTCCGGAACCGAGCGGCTGGCGGAAGTGATTGAGCGCTACGGCTTTCCCGACGATGAAATCATTGTGAACGTTCAGGGCGACGAGCCGTTGATTCCGCCGGTAATCGTTCGTCAGGTCGCTGAAAACCTGGCGGCCTGCCGGGCGGGTATGGCAACGTTGGCCGTACCGATTGAAACCAGTGAAGAAGCCTTCAATCCCAATGCGGTGAAAGTCGTGACCGATGCGCAGGGATACGCGCTGTATTTTTCCCGTGCGACGATCCCCTGGGAACGCGAGCGCTTTGCCCGTAGCAAAGATACTATCGGCGATCACTTTTTACGTCACATCGGCATCTACGCTTATCGGGCGGGGTTTGTCCGTCGCTATGTCAGTTGGGCGCCCAGTCAGTTGGAGCAAATTGAGCTGCTGGAGCAGCTTCGGGTCTTATGGTACGGCGAGAAAATTCACGTCGCGGTGGCAAAAGCGATCCCCAGCGTCGGGGTGGATACGCCGGAAGATTTGGCCCGCGTGCGTGAAGTCATCGCCCGGCGATGATTTTTCTGTTGGCGGCGTTCGTCGCCAACAACGTCAGCGCTTCATGAGTCCGCATCCTCAGCGCATTTTCTTCGTTATCGTCCTCTCTGGCGTGACCGCCATGGTTTCTGATCCGCCTTTCTTTGATCTGTATTGAAGAAATTACCGTTGGCTAATCGCATGATTGACCGTTAAGCGATTCTGCTAAGCAGAGGTCTGGCTATTTATGGAACAATTGAAAGCTGAATTAAGTACGGTGCTGGGCGAAAGCCTCAGCCGCCTTGAGCGGGTAAGCGAGCAACCTTACGCGCATTTGTATGCGTTGTATGATAAGGAAGGCAATGCCATTCCCTTGCTGGCCAAAAGCTATGTCTGTCAGGGCGTGGCGCAGCAGGAAGCGTATAAACTTTCGATGCTGGCGCGCGAAGGAGACGTTCGGCTTCCGACGGTATACGGTTTGGTGATCACCCAGCAAACGCCCTACAAAGAGCTGTTGTTGATCGAACGTTTGCGCGGCGTTTCCGTTGAAGCGCCGACCCGCACGCCGCAGCGTTGGACATTGCTGATGGACCAAATCGTGGAAAACGTGCTGGCCTGGCATCGTATCGATAGTCACGGCTGCGTCGGAACCGTCGACAGCACGCAGGAAAATGACTGGTTCAGCTGGTATCAACAGCGTCTGGAAGTGCTGTGGTCCACATTATTAAATATCAACGCGCACTTGTTGACGCAACAGGATCGCAGTCTGCTCTTTCGCTCGCGCCAGTGTCTGCCTTCATTATTCGATGATTTCAACGATAGCTGCGTGCTGGTACACGGTAATCTCTCTTTGCGCAGTATGCTGAAGGACTCGCGCAGCGATCAACTGCTGGCGATGATTAATCCCGGGGTGATGCTTTGGGCGCCCAGAGAGTACGAACTGCTGCGGCTGTGCGAGTCGGGCATGCCGGAGCAACTGTTATATCATTACCTCAGTAAAGCGCCTGTCGCCGAGTCATTCGTTTACCGTCGCTGGCTGTACGTTATCTGGGAAGCGGTCGCGCGCTATATCCATACCGGACAGTTGGATCGGTTACTGTTCGACAGAGCTTCCCGCGAACTCTCTCCCTGGCTGGAATAGAGCGCCGTACGCCTTATTGCGGCGGGCTATCCTGCGCGGGTTTGACGCCTTTCAGACGTTGCCAGATTCGTCCCAATGTTTCGTACCATGCCCGCTCGCTGTGGGAGAGCCAATAGGCTGACGGCAATATCTTTTCCCACGGGTTGAGCGCCGTGGTGATGGCCATTTGATTGGCCGGCGCCGGGATGGGGTTCAGCCCCTGAGCCTGGAAAAAACGCATCGCACGGGGAAGATGGCTGGCCGACGTCACCAGCAGAAACGGCTGCCTGCCGACCACTTTTGCGGTGCTGGCGGCTTCTTCTTCCGTGTCCCTTGGCGTATCCAGCGTCAGGATATCCTGCGCCGGGACGCCCAGGCTCTCCGCCACCAGCGCGCCGGCTTTCGCGGTGGTGACCGGGTTGCCTTGCGCCGCGGCGCCGGTAAAAATCATTTTTGCGCCAGGGTTGGCGTGATATAGCCGAACGCCTTCGGTAACGCGCGGCAGGCTGTTATTGATGAGGTTGGAACTCGGCGCCCAATCCGGGTTATAGGTATATCCGCCGCCCAGCACCACAATGTAATCCACTTTGGTCTGGCCCGGCCGCCAGGTCGGATAGCGCGCTTCCAGCGGGAACAAAAACCGATCGGCGACGGGCTGGACGCTGATCAACGTCAGCGTCAGCCAACTGACTAACATCAGCGTCTTACCGCCGCGTTGCCAGCGAGTGAATCCGATTAACAACAGGCCGATCCCCATCAATAGCAGCAGCATTGGCAGAGGCTGCAACAGACTGCCGATAACCTTTTTCGCGATAAACAACATAAAATTACGTTCCTTTTGGATGAAAAAACCGCATCCGGGCAAATATCATCGGGTAAGACGATTTATTCTAAGCCAGCCTGTGCCAAAATAGCAGCTTCACCAAAGCCCGGCGCGCTGAATGTCCGCGCGTTTTTTTATTCGCGATATACGTAATAATTCGAGTCGCAGGCTAGCCGACGACTTGAAGTATGACAGGTATAACCATCATGATGCGGAAAGCTTGACCGATGCAGGATCGCAATTTTAACGATATCGCTGAAAAGTTTGCCCGGAATATTTATGGCACCACTAAGGGGAAGCTGAGGCAAGCGGTGTTATGGCAGGATCTCAGCGGTCTGCTGGCGCAATTTCCCGATCGGCCTTTAAGGATTCTGGATGCCGGCGGAGGCGAGGGGCATATGGCCTGCCGCCTGGCCGCTTTAGGACATCAGGTATTGTTGTGCGATTTGTCAGATGAGATGATTCAGCGCGCCAAAAATGCCGCGGCGGCGCAAAATGTGAGCCGGAACATGCGTTTTGTACAATGCGCCGCCCAGGATATCGGTCAGTATATGGAAAGGCCGGCCGATCTGATATTGTTTCACGCGGTGCTGGAATGGGTGGCTGAACCCCGGCAGGCGCTTAAAATATTGTATGATTGTTTGTCTCCGGGCGGCGTTTTATCCCTGATGTTCTATAACCAGCATGGCTTGTTGATGCGTAATATGGTGTTGGGTAATTTTGCCTATGTAAACGCGGGGATGCCGAAGCGTAAGCGGCGATCGCTCTCTCCCGATCACCCGCTGGATCCGCAGCAGGTCTATGGCTGGCTGGAGGCGTTGGGGCTGTCCATCAGCGGTAAAACGGGTGTCCGGGTGTTTCATGACTATTTGCAGAATAAGCAGCAGCAAAGTGATAATTTCGCCGAGATTCTTGAGCTTGAACAGCGTTATTGCCGGCAGGAACCCTTTGTGAGTCTGGGGCGTTATATCCATGTCATGGCGCACAAAACCCATTTGAAGGATGCATTATGAGTGATTTTTCCCAGACTGTACCCGAACTGGTCGCCTGGGCACGAAAAAATGATTTTTCCCTTTCACTTCCCACCGAACGTCTGGCGTTTTTGCTGGCGATAGCGACACTGAACGGTGAACGCATGGATGGTGAAATGAGCGAAGGCGAATTGGTTGACGCTTTTCGCCATGTCAGTCAGGGATTTGATCAAACCAACGAAACCATCACCGTGCGCGCCAACAATGCGATTAATGATTTGGTGCGCCAGCGATTGCTTAATCGCTTTACCAGCGAGCTGGCGGACGGCAATGCCATCTATCGCCTGACGCCGCTGGGTATCGGGATTACCGATTACTATATTCGCCAGCGTGAGTTTTCGACGCTGCGCCTTTCCATGCAGCTTTCCATTGTGGCGCAGGAGCTCAGCCGGGCGGCGGACGCGGCCGAAGAGGGCGGCGATGAGTTTCACTGGCACCGCAATGTGTTTGCGCCGCTGAAATATTCCGTTGCCGAGATTTTCGACAGCATTGATTTATCCCAGCGCCTGATGGATGAACAGCAGCAGGGCGTTAAAGACGATATCGCGGCGCTGCTGAATCAGGATTGGCGCGCGGCCATCACCAGCTGCGAACTGCTATTGACGGAAACCTCGGACACCCTGCGCGAATTGCAGGATACGCTGGAAGCCGCCGGCGATAAATTACAGGCCAGTTTGTTGAGCATACAGGATGCGATTCTGAATAACCCGAACAACCTGGAGTTTGTTGATAAGCTGGTCTTCGATCTGCAAAACAAACTTGATCGCATCGTCAGTTGGGGTCAGCAAACCATCGATCTGTGGATTGGCTACGATCGTCATGTGCATAAATTTATCCGTACCGCGATTGATATGGATAAAAACCGGGTGTTCGCGCAACGCCTGCGCCAGTCGGTACAAAGTTATTTTGACCATCCCTGGGCGTTAACCTTTGCCAACGCCGACCGTTTGCTGGATATGCGTGATGAAGAGTTGGCGTTGCGCAGCGATGAAGTGACCGGCGAATTGCCCGACGAGCTGGAGTATGAAGAGTTCAGCGAGATGCGCGAGCAGTTGATTGCGCTGGTGGAGCAGGCGCTGCATAAATATAAAGAGCGGCAGATACCGCTTAATCTGGGCGAGGTGATGCGCGAATATCTGACGCAGTATCCTCGCTCACGACACTTTGATGTCGCCAGAATCGTGGTCGACCAGGCCGTTCGCCTGGGTGTGGCCGAAGCAGATTTCACCGGATTGCCCGCGCTATGGCAGGCAATCAATGATTACGGAGCCAAGGTACAGGCCCATGTCATCGACAAATATTGAACAAATCATGCCAGCCAGACTGGCGAAAGCGTTGTCGAATACGCTGTTTCCGGCGCTGGACAGTCAACTGCGCTCGGGGCGTCATATTGGACTGGAAGAGCTGGAGAACCATGCCTTTCTGATGGATTTTCAGGAAGAGCTGGAAGAGTTTTACAGCCGTTACAATGTGGAACTGATTCGGGCGCCGGAAGGTTTTTTTTACCTGCGGCCGCGTTCAACCACGCTGATCCCCCGTTCGGTGCTGTCCGAGCTGGATATGATGGTGGGGAAAATTCTCTGCTATCTGTATCTCAGTCCGGAACGTCTGGCGCATGAAGGCATCTTCAGCCAGCAGGAGCTGTATGAGGAATTACTCGGTCTGGCGGACGAAAATAAATTGCTGAAGCTGGTGAATCAGCGCTCAACCGGTTCCGATCTGGATCGGCAGAAGTTGCAGGAAAAAGTGAGAACCTCCCTTAACCGACTGCGGCGGCTGGGCATGATCTATTTTATGAGCAGCGATAACAGCAAATTCCGCATCACCGAATCCGTGTTTCGCTTCGGCGCCGACGTGCGCAGCGGCGACGATCCCCGGGAAGCGCAACTGCGGATGATTCGCGATGGTGAGGCGATGCCTGTCGAAAACAGCCTATCGCTGAAAGACGAAAACGATGAGAACGGTCGTACCGATGATATCTCGTCAGAGGGTGCTGAGGATGAACAGGAATGATTGAACGCGGTAAATTTCGCTCACTGACGCTGGTTAACTGGAATGGTTTTTTCGCCCGCACGTTTGATCTGGATGAGCTGGTCACCACCTTGTCCGGAGGAAACGGGGCCGGGAAATCGACGACCATGGCCGCGTTTATTACGGCGCTGATCCCCGACCTGACCTTGTTGCATTTCCGCAACACGACCGAGGCCGGCGCGACCAGCGGTTCGCGCGACAAAGGTTTGCACGGCAAGCTGCGCGCCGGGGTGTGTTACTCCACCCTTGATGTGATTAACTCCCGTCATCAGCGCGTGCTGGTGGGCGTGCGGCTGCAACAGGTGGCCGGGCGCGATCGTAAAGTGGACATCAAACCCTTCACCATCCAGGGGCTGCCGACGGCGGTACAGCCGACGCAGCTTCTGACCCAGGTGGTCGGCGAACGTCAGGCGCGCGTTCTCTCTTTGCCGGAGCTGAAAGAGCGGGTCGAGGAGATGGAGGGCGTCCAGTTCAAACAGTTCAACTCCATTACCGATTACCACTCGCTGATGTTTGATTTGGGCATTGTTCCGCGCCGGTTGCGTTCGGCTTCCGATCGCAGCAAGTTCTACCGGCTGATTGAGGCGTCGCTGTATGGCGGGATATCCAGCGCCATTACCCGTTCCCTGCGCGACTATTTGCTGCCGGAAAACAGCGGCGTGCGTAAAGCCTTTCAGGATATGGAGGCGGCGCTGCGTGAAAACCGCATGACGCTGGAAGCGATTCGCGTCACCCAATCCGATCGTGATTTATTCAAGCATTTGATCTCTGAAGCGACCTCGTATGTCGCCGCCGACTACATGCGTCATGCCAACGAGCGCCGGATTCATCTCGACAGCGCCCTGGAACTGCGGCGCGATCTGTTCGGCAGCCGGAAGCAATTAATTCATGAACAGTATCGCCATGTGGAAATGGCGCGCGAGCTGGAAGAGCAGAGCGGCGCGGAAGGCGATCTGGAGACGGATTATCAGGCCGCCAACGATCACCTGAATCTGGTGCAGACGGCGATGCGTCAGCAGGAAAAAATCGAGCGCTATAACGCTGATTTGGAAGAACTCAGTTATCGGCTGGAAGAGCAGAATGAGGTCGTTGAAGAAGCGCGAGAGCAGCAGGCGGAAAATGAAGCGCGGGCCGACGCCGCAGAGCTGGAAGTGGATGAACTGAAAAGTCAGCTTGCCGATTATCAGCAGGCGCTCGACGTGCAGCAAACCCGCGCGATCCAGTATCAGCAGGCTCAGCAGGCGCTGGAACGCGCCCGCACGTTATGCCGGTTGCCGGATCTGACCGTGGACAACGTGGATGAATGGCTGGAAAGCTATCAGGCGAAAGAGCAGGAAAGCACCGAAGTTCTGCTGATGCTGGAACAAAAGCTGAGCGTTGCCGATGCCGCCCACAGCCAGTTTGAAGAAGCCTATCAGCTGGTGACCCGCATCGCCGGCGCGGTCAGCCGCAGCGATGCCTGGCAGGCGGCGCGCGATCTGCTGCGCGAGAGTTCATCGCAACGTTATCAGGCCGAACGGGTACAGCCGCTGCGTATGCGCTTAGCGGAACTGGAGCAGCGCCTGCGCGAACAACAGGACGCCGAACGGCTGTTGCAGGATTTCTGTAAACGCAACGGGCAGGATTATCAGCCGGAAGATCTGGAGTCGCTTCAGCAGGAGTTGGAAGCGCGAATCGAAACGCTCTCGGCGCTGGTCGCCGAGGCCGGCGAACGCCGCCTGGCGCTGCGTCAGGAACTGGAGCAGATTCAGCAGCGCATTCAGCAATTGACCGCCCGCGCCCCTGTCTGGCTGGCGGCGCAGGAAGCGCTGACGCAGTTGAGCGAACAAAGCGGCGAGACGTTCGAAGACGGTCGTCAGGTCACGGAGTACATGCAGCAACTGCTGGAGCTGGAGCGCGAAAAGACGGTCGAGCGCGATGAAATCGCATCCCGCAAGCGGCGCGTGGAAGAACAGATTGAGCGTCTCAGCCAGCCCGGCGGTTCCGAAGACCCCAGACTGAATGCGCTGGCCGAGCGTTTTGGCGGCGTATTGTTGTCGGAAATTTATGATGACGTGACGCTGGATGACGCCCCTTACTTCTCGGCGCTGTATGGCCCTTCCCGTCATGGGATCGTGGTGGCGGATCTGTCGCTGGTGCGCGAGCAACTGGCGGGGTTGGAGGATTGCCCGGAAGATCTGTATCTGATCGAGGGCGATCCGCAATCGTTCGACGACAGCGTTTTCGCCGTCGAGGAACTGGAAAAAGCGGTGGTGGTGAAGGTCGCCGAACGTCAGTGGCGTTATTCCCGCTTCCCTGACGTCCCGCTGTTCGGCCGCGCCGCGCGCGAAATGCGGCTGGAAAGTCTGCGCGACGAGCGTGAAACCTTAGCCGAGCAGTACGCCACGCTGTCGTTCGACGTGCAGAAAACGCAGCGGTTGCATCAGGCTTTCAGCCGTTTTATCGGCACGCATCTGGCGGTGGCGTTTGATGACGATCCTGAAGCGGAAATGCGTACGCTGAATTCGCGCCGCGGCGAGCTTGAACGGGCGATCGCCAATTTCGATAGTGAAAATCAGCAACAGCGGCAGCAATACGATCAGGCGAAAGAGGGCAGCGCCCAGTTAAACAAACTGATCCCGCGTATCAGCCTGTTATGCGACGACAGTCTTCAGGATCGGGTGGAAGAGATTCGCGCCGAGCTGGATGAAACCGAAGAGTCGGTGCGTTTTATCCAACAGCACGGCGATACGCTGGCGAAGCTGGAGCCGATGGTGTCGGTGTTGCAAAGCGATCCCCAACAGCATGAGCAGCTTCAGGAAGATTATGCGCAGGCGCTGAACGCGCAGCGTCAGGCCAAACAGCAGGCGTTTGCGTTAACCGAGGTGATGCAGCGTCGGGCGCACTTCAGCTATACCGACTCGGCGGGGATGCTGGGGGAAAACGCCGATCTTAACGACAAGCTGCGCCACCGTCTGGAACAGGCCGAGGCCGAACGGAGCAGGGCGCGTGAACAACTGCGTCAGCATCAGACGCAACTGACCCAGTATAGTCAGGTGCAGGCGTCGTTGAAGAGCTCGTATGACGCCAAATGCGACATGCTGAAAGAGTTGACGCAAGAGCTTCAGGACATCGGCGTTCGCGCCGATGTGAATGCCGAGGCGCGCGCGCGTCAACGGCGTGACGAATTGCATACCGCCTTGAGCAATAACCGGGCGCGCCGCAATCAGTTGGAAAAACAGATCACCTTCTGTGAAGCGGAAATGGATAGCTTGCAGAAAAAATTACGCAAACTTGAGCGTGATTATCATCAGATGCGCGAACAGGTGGTCACGGCGAAAGCCGGTTGGTGCGCCGTTATGCGGCTGGTCAAGGACAATGGCGTCGAGCGGCGTCTGCACCGCCGTGAATTGGCCTACATGGATGGCGACGAGCTTCGCTCCATGTCGGATAAGGCGCTGGGGGCGCTGCGTCTGGCGGTGGCGGATAATGAACATCTGCGCGATGTGTTGCGTCTTTCCGAGGATCCTAAACGACCTGAACGTAAAATTCAGTTCTATATCGCGGTCTATCAGCACCTGCGTGAGCGTATCCGTCAGGATATTATTCGCACGGACGATCCGGTTGAAGCCATCGAACAGATGGAAATCGAACTGAACCGCTTGACGGAAGAGCTGACGGCGCGTGAACAGACGTTGGCCATCAGTTCGCGCAGCGTGGCGAACATTATTCGCAAGACGATTCAGCGCGAGCAAAACCGTATTCGCATGTTGAACCAGGGGTTGCAATCCGTCGCGTTCGGTCAGGTTAAAAGCGTGCGCCTGAACGTGAATGTGCGTGAAACGCATACCACATTGTTGAACGTGTTGTCCGAACAGCAGGATGTGCATCAGGATCTGTTTAACAGCAACCGGCTGACCTTCTCCGAAGCCCTGGCGAAACTGTATCATCGGCTGAACCCGGAAATCGATTTGGGCCAGCGTACGCCGCAAACTATCGGGGAAGAACTGCTGGATTACCGCAACTATCTGGAGATGGAGGTTGAGGTTAACCGCGGCGCCGACGGTTGGTTACGGGCCGAAAGCGGCGCGTTGTCGACCGGGGAAGCGATTGGTACCGGTATGTCGATTCTGGTGATGGTGGTGCAGAGCTGGGAAGAAGAGTCCAAGCGGCTGCGGGGCAAAGATATTTCACCCTGCCGCTTACTGTTCCTTGATGAAGCCGCCCGTCTGGATGCGAAATCCATCGCGACGTTGTTTGAACTTTGCGATCGTCTGGAAATGCAACTGATTATCGCCGCGCCGGAAAACATCAGTCCTGAAAAGGGTACGACGTACAAACTGGTTCGTAAGGTTTATCAGAACAATGAGCACGTTCATGTTGTCGGGCTGCGCGGCTTTGCCGGCGAGGCCGCCGAGATACAGGATCAGGCGTCCTGACCTGTATTAACCAGACTTTGTCCGTTTAAAGCCGCTTTTTTAAGCGGCTTTGATTTTTATTGCGGCTGCCTGATAAATAATTTTAGCCCGCCATATCGGCAAATAAAATGTCGTAATACGCGCAGGGAAATAGATAAAGTCCTTTTTATCGCGCCGGATATTTCGTTGCGCCCTAAATAATGCGTTTTTGTGGAAAAACCGTACAGAGGCCGTCGAAAAGAGGACGACGGCGGGCGAGTAAAATAATCAGAGGACAATAGAGGCAAAAAAATCTTTCTCTTTATATACTGGCAGAAAGAGCGGTAACAGAGTTCAGACTGGCAAGATGGTCATTGCCGAGTATGATGGCATGGAAATATCGCCATTTTAGAAAAATAATCATTTTCTCTGCAATATTTGAGCGGAACAGTTTTATTTCCGCCATCGAAATGGCTTGTCGTGGAAGACATTGTGGTTAATGGGTACAGGGGATAATGGATGTTGTTATACAAACGAAAAACGCAAAGGCTACTGTGGGGTGTTGGTTGTATTTGGGTTTGTAGCCTGCTTCCTTCGTTTTCAGTGCTGGCAACATCACCCGAGATGTTATCTGGTCAATCTAAAAATGTGGGTTCCGTTTCTGTCGAGAATAGTCGAGCGACGTTGTTAACCGCGTTGCCGCAAGGCGTTATGCCTCACTATCTCTCCGAATTGTCATCATTATATGCATTACATCATATGCAGCCGATGTGGACGGACAGTCAGGCGGTGCAACAGCTTCAGCAGCAGCTGGCCGAGCTGGCGATTTCCGGCGTGCAACCAAAGTTCACCGCATGGGTGACCTGGCTGACCGATCCGCAAATCACCGGATTTGCGCGTGATATCATCTTGTCCGATGCCATGCTGGGCTATTTGCAGTTCGTTTCCGGCGTGGAAAATAACGGTAATAACTGGTTATACAGCAACACGCCTTATCGTTTGCAATCACCGCCGGCCAGCGTCGTCAACCTGTGGCAACAGGCTGTCCAAACCGGCGAAAGCGCGGCGTATATCGCTTCACTGGCGCCGCGGCATTCTCAGTATGCCAAAATGCATCAGGCGCTGAAGAACATGCTGGCGGATAACCGCCCCTGGCCGACGTTAAATCTGTCTGAAAGCCTGCGTCCGGGGCAATCCAGCGCGTCGGTTCCCGTATTGCGCGAGATTCTACAGCGTTCGGGCATGCTGGCGCCGGCCGACCCTGCCGCCTTGTCCGGCGAGGATACGGTAGCGGCGGCGAATCAGCCGCAGGATATCGCGCTGGCGGACGATCTGCTTGTCGCGCCGGAAAATAGCTACAGCGGCGAACTGGTGGCGGCGGTAAAACGTTTCCAGCATTGGCAGGGGCTGGATGACGACGGCGTTATCGGCAAGCGCACGCGCGATTGGTTGAATGTGTCGCCGCAGACGCGCGCCACGCTGTTAGCGCTGAATATCCAGCGTTTACGCCTGCTGCCGGACAATGTGCATACCGGCATTATGGTTAACATCCCCAATTACTCCCTGATTTATTATCAGGACGGCTCGGAGCGGCTGTCGTCCCGCGTTATTGTCGGTCAGCCGCGGCGTAAAACGCCGTTAATGAGCAGCTCGCTGTATAATGTGGTGGTCAATCCGCCGTGGAATGTGCCGACGACGCTGACGCGTCAGGACATTATTCCTAAAGTCGTTCGGGATCCGGGCTATTTGCAGCGTCATGGTTACACCGTGCTGGCGGGCTGGAGTCAGGATGCGGAGGCGATCGACCCGACGATGATTGACTGGTCCACGGTGTCGCCGGCGAGTTTTCCTTACCGTTTGCGTCAGGCGCCGGGAGCAAACAATTCCCTGGGACGTTATAAGTTCAACATGCCCAACTCCGATGCGATCTATCTGCATGATACGCCGAACCATAATTTGTTTCAGCGCGATATTCGCGCGTTGAGCTCCGGCTGCGTTCGCGTCAATAAAGCCGCCGAACTGGCAAATCTGTTATTACAGGATGCGGGCTGGAATAATGCCCGTATTTCTTCCACCCTGGAACAGGGCAATACCACCTACGCGTCCATTAAACACCGGATCCCGGTAAGTCTTTATTATTTAACGGCTTGGGTGGCGGATGATGGTAAGCCTCAATTCCGAACAGATATTTACAATTATGATGATACGGCAAGGTCAGGAACGCAGATTCTGCCGAAGGCCGGGCTATTATTACTGTAACTATTGAAAATTCCGGCAATTAGCGAAACCAACCGTTAGCGGGTTAGGCGGGGAATCATTGCGATCCCCCGCAACCCCTTGGCTAAAGCGGGTTGACTCACTTTTGATAGACGGTTAAGGTGCAAGACAGTGCGTTTTTATTCCTTTATTGCCCGTCATACTTCAAGTCGCCCGTGCGCTGGCTGGTCGAATTCGTCGCTGACGAATTGGTCCTTTATTGCCGCCTGCCGGTATCTTGAATTATTCAGGGCGCAGATACCGTTCTTTTAGTCAGGGTAACCCGTTCTATGGAAGACATCGACAATCATCGCCGTAAATGGCTTGCGCTGGGTGGTGCAGCATTGGGTCTTGCGCTTCTTCCCAGCCAGGCATTCGCGACTTTATCTACTCCCCGCCCACGTATTTTGACGCTGAATAACCTTAATACCGGAGAGCGCATCAAAACCGAGTTTTTTGATGGCCGTCGTTATAATAAGGAAGAGCTGTCGCGGCTGAATCATTTTTTCCGTGATTATCGCGCGAATAAAGTGAAAGTTATCGATCCGCAACTTTTCGACCAATTATACCGACTACAGGTGATGCTGGGGACGAGCAAGCCAGTACAGCTGATTTCCGGATATCGCGCGATAGATACCAACAATGAACTGCGGGCTCATCGCAAAGGCGTCGCCAAGCAAAGTTATCATACCAAAGGGCAGGCGATGGATTTCCATATCGAAGGCGTCCAGCTTGCCAACCTGCGTAAGGCCGCGGTAAAAATGCGCGCCGGCGGAGTCGGTTATTATCCGCGCAGTAACTTTGTGCATATTGATACCGGTCCGGTGCGTACCTGGTAAGCCAGGAAATTAAAGAATATGTCATTATTCAGGTCACCCTGATTTGGCTATGAGGTTATTTGGAGTGGTATGAAGTATCAAATCGTCCCCGTTACGGCATTCAGCCAAAACTGCACGCTATTATGGTGCGAGAATACCCACGAAGCGGCCATCGTCGATCCGGGCGGGGAAGCGGAGAAAATCAAACAAGCAGTCGCCCAGGCGGGAATTACCGTTAAGCAGATTTTGCTTACCCACGGCCATTTGGATCACGTAGGCGCAGCGGCTGAGCTGGCTGAATTCTATCAGGCGCCGATCCTGGGGCCGCAGGTTGAAGATGAGTTTTGGCTGGACGGACTGCCGGCGCAGAGTCGCATGTTTGGCTTAAGCGACTGTCAGGCGCTCAAGCCTACCCGCTGGTTAAAAGAAGGGGATGAGGTCAAGATCGGCGACGTAAAGCTGGCCGTGTTGCATTGTCCTGGCCACACGCCCGGGCATATTGTCTTCTTTGACGCGGCGTCGCGTCTGGCGCAAGTCGGCGATGTGATCTTTAACGGCGGCGTAGGGCGCAGTGATTTTCCCCAGGGCGACCATCAGGCGCTGATTGCATCGATTCGCAACAAACTCTTGCCGCTGGGCGACGATGTCGCCTTTATTCCCGGTCATGGCCCGATGTCGACATTGGGTCAGGAGCGCAAGACCAACCCGTTTCTCAGGGGATTGTAGTTACCTGCAATGATTAAGTCGCTTAGGCCCGTCAGCTGGCTTAAGCGGCTGGCCTGATGCTATTCATTCTCCGCGAGTTTGCGCCAACCTATTTTCCCCATCCCGGTATTTGCCGCCATCCGCCTGCCTGAGCGATTACTGAAAACGCAACGGGAACTCACCGCCGTGTTTTATCACCCAGAGAATACGGGCGTTATTGGTTAACAAGGAGAATGGATGTGGTAAATCGAATCAATGGCAGCGGTAATGTCTGGCCGGGCGTGCCGGTTAATACGCATGACGTCGCTGCGCCATTGGCCCGCACGACGTCTGCGTCGGGGGGGAGCATTGAGTTTGGTCAAACTGTTCACTCGCCGGCTTCGTCTGTCAATGTTCATCCAATACGCCATCCGGTTACATCGGCGCCCGCGGAGAAAACGCATTTACCCCGCGCCGGCGCAGAGCAAGTCATCGACGGCGGCTTTCTCGATCAATCCCGCTACAGCATTACAAAAGCGTTGAATAAGTGGCAACCCCTGGTCGGCGACTTACCCGAAGGAGAAAGGGGCGCGGCGGCGCAAAAGTTGAACCGCCCGCTGGCGGCGGCGCAGATGCTGCTCGACGGAGGCGCGGATGCCGATAAGGCGATGGCGTACATCCGTCAGAATCCGGCGTTGCTGACCGCGTTGGATACCGGCAGGGATGGCGGCAAAGCGGATGGTTTTATCTCTCGCCGGGATATCAAAAGTTTTATTAAAAATATGGAGAAACGGGCCGGCGATGCGCGGGATAGTCTGCGGGAATATAACGAGGCCTACCCTGACGCTGACGCACAGTCACGACGGCTGGCTCAGTCGGCGGCGATGCTATTGGCCAATGAGCCGCTGATTCAGGCGGCCGATGCGGCGAAATCATCCGCCAATGCGCAACCGATGGAGAATAAACGCACCTCAACGTTGACCGATCTTCAGGCTATTGTGAATGATAATCCGACTTTGTCGCCGTTGTTGCATTCGGCGGCCAAGCTGTGGTCGCACCCTGGGCTGTTTGGCGAGCTTGAGCACGGCGATGTGAAAGGCGAGAAACTGGCCCGGGTGGCGCATGACGGTAAATTAATGTGGCACGACATCAAAAGCTGGATGAAAGATCAGGCGCCGACGAATGCGCAACAGGCGGCAAGCACTTTTCATAATGCCGCCGCGCTGGGATTGGCGACGAAAACGGATATCTCCGGCCTGGATGAGGATGTTTTTGCTCAGCCTGCGCACTACAACGCCGATCAGAAAGCCGCTACCTTGATCAAGCTCCAGCAGACGCTCGACCAGGTGATTGCCGGACGGCAATATCGTGATACGTCGCAGACGGAGCAGGAGTTGCAGCAGCATATTGAGACACTGCAACAGGATAGCGACGTCATCCGCCATTTCGAACAGAACGTACCTCAGGCGTCTTTGCGGCTGCAACTGTCCGACCCCGAATTGTCTCAGGCGTTATTAGCGGACCCGTCGGCCTTTTTGACGTCGCCAAATGATTCGCCGCTGTCGTCAACGCAGAAAGAGACCGAGCGTCCCGGAATAAAAAGCGCGCTGGACATGGCGGGAAACGGTCTGCATAAAGCCGTTAGCTTTAGTCAGGCATCCATGCACACCACCGATCTGACCAAAGCCGCAGGTAATAAAGTTGTAGTTGGGCTGGTTGAGCGCGCGGGGGCGGCGGTGGCCGGTAAAGTTGTCGGCGCAATCGCCGGCGAGGCCGCGGGGGCCGCCGCCGCATCCGCGGTAGGGGCGGCGGCCGGTCCCGTCGGTTGGGCTGTGAGCGGGGCGCTTGCGCTGGGAATGGGGATTGCCGATCTGGTCGGCTTTTTCAACGCTAAAAGTAAGTTAAGGCATCGTCGTGCGGATTTCGCCCGCACGGTGAATCCCGTTTTGGAGCAATTCAATATTAGCAAGCCGCGCTGAATAGCCTGCGTACCGGAACCCATAAATAATAAAGCCAGCGTCAAAGCCGGCTTTATTCATGCTTATCTCAATACGTTATAGCACGGCGACAATGGCTTCACACAGCGGAGCCATATTTTCCGGCGTCATGCCCGCCACGTTGATACGCCCGGAGTTTACGGCATAAACGCCGAAATCGTCGCGTAAACGTAAAACCTGCTCTTTATTCAGGCCGCTGAAGGAGAACATACCGTTCTGATTGATAATGAACGAGAAGTCCTGTTTGGCCCCTTTCTCCTGTAGCGTATTGACGAACAGCTGACGCATCCGTTGAATGCGTTCGCGCATGGCCGTCAGTTCCTGCTCCCAGATGGCCCGCAGCGCATCATTAGACAGGATAGTGGCGACAACGGCGGCGCCGTGCGACGGCGGATTGGAGTAATTGGCGCGAATGACCGCTTTCACCTGGCTGAAAACTTTATCGGCGGTGGCCGTATCGGCGGCAACCAAAGTACAGGCGCCCACGCGTTCATTATACAAACCAAAGTTTTTGGAGTAAGAACTGCAAACGATCAGCTCTTTATGCCGCTCGGCAAAGATCCTCAGGCCTTGCGCATCTTCTTCCAGCCCGTGGGCAAAGCCCTGATAGGCGAAATCAAACAGCGGCAACCAGCCTTTGGCAACGGAAAGCTCGGCCAGTTGCGACCACTGTTCCGCGCTGGGATCAATACCGCTCGGGTTATGGCAACAGCCGTGGAACAGTACGACATCGCCCGCCTGGGCCGCCGCGAGGCTGCTTACTATGCCATCGAAGTCCAGCGCGTGGTTGGCGGCGTCGTAGTAGCGATATTCACACACTTCCAGACCGGCGCCGGAGAAAATATTTTTATGGTTCGGCCAGCTTGGATTGCTGATCCAAATACGTTTTGCGCTGGTTTGTTTGGCCAGAAAATCGGCGGCCACGCGCAAGCCGCCGGTACCGCCCGGCGTTTGCGCGGTGCGGGCGCGTTTGTCGGCGATGATGCTGTTTTCTTTGCCGAACAGCAGTGCTTGCGTGCATTGACCGAAGGCGGGCAGACCGTCAATGCTCAGATAGTTTTTGCTGGTTTCGTTTTCTAATAGATATTGTTCTGCTTTTTTCACGCTGGTTAACACCGGCGTTTTACCCGTTTCATCTTTATAAACACCAATACCCAGATTGATTTTATGCGGACGCTCATCGGCGCGGAAAAGATCGGCCAACCCAAGAATGGGGTCGGCAGGTGCGGCAGAGATATTTTCAAACATTGATTATGTATTCCATAGCATGCAGAGGGGTTAAGCACGAATTTCCAGATTAACGCCAGTAAAAGGCTTTGCCAACCGCTGGGCTAAAAAAAATAAAAGAAAGGGAATCTTGGTATCTGCGCCATTCTCGCAACCCTCCATTCCGCCATCCCCACGGCCCTCCATTCCGTCATCCCCGCGGCGGTAGGCGGGGATCGCTTGCTGGAACCGTGGGTAGTCATTAAGTGATTCCGCCTACGCGGGCATGACGCTGGTGGGAGTCCCGTCATGCCCGCCAGCACCCCGTCATGCCCGCTAGCACCCCGTCATCCCCGCAGCCCTCCATCCCGTCATCCCCGCAGCTCTCCATTCCGTCATCCCCGCGGCGGTAGGCGGGGATCGCTTGCTGGAACCGTGGGGAGTCATTAAGTGATTCCCGCCTACGCGGGAATGACGCCGGTGGGAGTCCCGTCATGCCCGCGAACACCCCGTCATCCCCGCAGCCCTCCATTCCGTCATCCCCGCGGCGGTAGGCGGGGATCGCTTGCTGAAACCGTGGGTAGTCATTGAGTGATTCCCGCCTACGCGGGAATGACGCCGGTGGGAGTTCCGCCATGCCCGCGAACACCCCGTCATCCCCGCAGCTCTCCATCCCGTCATCCCCGCGGCGGTAGGCGGGGATCGCTTGCTGGAACCGTGGATAGTCATTGAGTGATTCCCGCCTACGCGGGAATGACGGAAGGGGGTGATCGGCGGGGATCATAGCCAGTGCTATAGCGTAACGAGCGCTGGTGGAGGAAAATTTATCAGCACTGTTTGGTCATACAATAAAAAAGCAGCGCCGAAGCGCTGCCTTTACGATGCATAATGAACGGTCAGACCGTTACATACATAATCAACTTAGAACTGATATTTCAGACCAACAAATACTGCGTCGTCGTCGCTGACGCCGTATTTGTTATCGCTGTCAATCAGGTTGATTTTGTAGACGGCATAGGTGTTGATATTCTTGTTGAACGCATAATCAGCGGACAGGGCAACATATTTGCTGCTGTAATCGTCAATTTGAGCGGTGTCGTTATCTGCTTTCGCCTGAGAATAGATGATCGACGGCGTCAAGCCGAAGTCAAAGTTGTAGGCAGCGCTGACTTCGAAGAATTTGGTTTTATCCGCCCATACGCCACTGTAAGCGGCCAGGTTGCGGGACTGACCATAAATCGCAGCCAGGTAAACGCTGTTGGCATCGTATTTCACGCCGCCGATGATGGTGTCGGCTTTCTGACCGGAAACGTCCCCTTGAGTGTGCGAAGCGCGATCAACGGAAGCATAGGTGGCGATGACGCCCAGACCGATATCGGAGTCATAGCTTACGGAAGTACCCCAGCCGTCGCCATGAGGAGTGTCTTCTTCAAAATCTTGGAACGCAGTACCGTTATTAAAACGAATACTGGAACCAGCAGATTCATCTTTTTCAACATACTGCAAACCAAAGTTCAGGCCGTCCACCAGACCGAAGAAATCAGTGTTGCGGTAGGTCAACACGCCGCTGGAACGGTCGGTCAGGAAGTGGTCGGTGCCGCCGAAGTCGCCGCTGTAGTTCGGCAGGATATCGGTGTAGTCAATCGCGCCGCGCAGGATACCGGCATTACGCCCGAAATCCAGAGAGCCGTAATCGGCGAATTTCAGACCGGCGAACGCCAGACGGGTATCAACACCGTTGTGATCGTTTTTAGTCGCGCCAAACTGTAATTCATAACGACCATAGCCGGTCAGTTGATCGGTGATCTGAGTTTCACCGCGAACACCCAGACGAGCACGGGTTTTATCAGAGTTACCGTCGCCGTTATCCTGGTCTACGAATTCATAACGAGCTTCTGCACGACCGTAAACATCCAGCTTGTTGCCGTCTTTATTGTAAACTTCCGCTGCATTTGCTGCACCAGCTGCTAACAGAGCCGGGATTACCACTGCAAGAATATTGCGCTTCATCATTATTACCCTCATTGGTGTTATTAGGACACCTGCCACTGCCATAAATAATTCTGGGGAACTATTCCTGAAAGTTTGGTGTCGTCCTGTGTCTGAACGCAGTTTTCCATTCACAGGCTCGTTAATCTACCTCGAAAATGATACTAACTTCGTAATCGGGTAACAAATAGAAAAAATGTATTTCAAAATGTAAAAAATAGGGAACTTTGTGAGAAATCTCTAAGTTTAAAAAAAAGAGCCGAAATTCTCGGCTCTTCTTTTCTACATATTTGTTTTACTTATATTAAATTTTTATTTAGAAACTGGCGTTCCTCGGTGTACGCGGGAAGGGGATAACATCGCGCACATTTTGTACGCCTGTAACATAGGCAACCAGACGTTCGAAGCCCAACCCGAAACCTGAGTGCGGAATGGTGCCGTAGCGACGCAGATCGCGATACCACCAGTAGTCTTCTTTATTCAGTCCCATCTCTTCCAGACGACGATCGAGCTGCTCCAGACGCTCTTCACGCTGGGAACCGCCGATAATTTCACCGATGCCCGGCGCCAATACATCCATGGCGGCGACCGTCTTGCCGTCGTCGTTCATCCGCATGTAGAACGCTTTGATGTCTTTCGGATAATTTTTCACCACCACCGGCGCTTTGAAATGTTTTTCCGCCAGATAACGCTCGTGTTCGGAAGAGAGATCGACGCCCCAGTAAACCGGATTTTCGAATGTCTGGCCGCAGTTAAGCAGAATCTCAACCGCATCGGTGTAATCGACCTGGGCGAAATCGGAGTGGATGAAGCTTTCCAGCCGGCTGACGGCTTCTTTATCCACGCGCTGGGCAAAAAACGCCATATCATCGGCACGTTCATTCAGCACGGCCTGGAATACATATTTCAACAGATTTTCCGCCAATCCGGCGATATCGTCCAGCGAGGCGAAAGCCACTTCAGGTTCAATCATCCAGAATTCCGCCAGATGACGGCTGGTGTTGGAGTTCTCGGCGCGGAAAGTCGGTCCGAAGGTATACACTTTGGAAAGCGCGCAGGCGTAGGTTTCGCCATTCAACTGACCGGAAACCGTCAGAAAGGCTTCTTTACCGAAAAAGTCCTCGCTGAAATCCACTTTTCCCTGCTCGGTACGCGGCAGGTTTTCCAGATCGAGCGTGGAAACCCGAAACATCTCGCCGGCGCCTTCGGTATCGGAGGCGGTGATCAGCGGCGTCGACACCCAGAAGTAACCATTTTCGTTAAAGAAACGGTGGATCGCCTGCGCCAGCGTATGGCGAACGCGAGCTACGGCGCCGATAAGATTGGTGCGGGGACGTAAATGCGCCACTTCGCGTAAATATTCGATGCTATGGCGTTTGGCCGCCATCGGGTAGGTATCGGGATCGTCAACCCAGCCGATCACGTTGACCGCGGAAGCCTGTAATTCGAAACTCTGTCCTTCGCCGGGGGAGGCGACCACCTTGCCCGTGACTTCAACCGAGCAGCCGGTGGTCAGATGCAGAACATCTTCTTGATAATTAGAAAGATTATTATTAACTACCGCCTGTAATGGATTAAAGCAGGAGCCGTCATAAACGGCAACAAAGGAGATACCGGCTTTAGAATCTCTCCGGGTACGTACCCAGCCGCGCACGGTGACTTCGCTGTCAACGGCGACACGGCCTTGCAGTACGTCGACTACAGGCACTACGCTCATAAAATTCTCTCTTCAATTAATAAGGTTTAAAAACGTCACGGCCCCAATCGATCGTTGGCCGTTGCCGCCTTGCCTTCTCGGCGATCCCCGCCCACGCAGGCATAACGCGCTAAGCGATCGGCGGATTAACGGTTGTCAGCGACCGGAAATATTGGGGTTTTGCTATGTTACTTGCCGTCAGGCAGGACACAAGTAGAAATCGCCGGAATGTCATAAGTTTTATGCATTCCGGCGGCAGTGGGTCAAAGATTAAACAGCCTGGAGGTATGTGCGGCGCTTAACTGGCCTTTCTGATGCGCGGTAAGTCAAACGCTTTGCGTAATTCGGAGACAAAGGCCTGATCCTGACAAATGGTTTTACCGGGGCTGTCGGAAAGCTTCGCCACCGGTTTACCGTTGCACTCCACCAGTTTAATGACGATATTCAACGGATTTACGCCCGGAATATCACAGGTCAGCCGCGTGCCTATACCGAACACCAGATTGATCCGCCGCCAGAAATGGCGGTAGATATCGAGGGATTTTTCGAGGTTTAAATTATCGGAGAACACCAGCGTTTTGCTTAACGGGTCGATGTTCAAACGCTGATAATGCGCGATGGCCTTTTCGCCCCAGTCGATGGGATCGCCGGAGTCATGGCGTAGTCCCTGGTAAGCATTGGCGAACGGATAGTCGAAATCACGCAGGAATGCATCCATCGTAATGCAATCCGTCAGCGCGATGCCTAATTGATCGGGGTATTCGTGCAGCCACATCTGCAAGGCGGCGCGCTGGCTGTTGGCAAGCTCCTGACTGATGCGCTGGTGAGCCTGAAACCACTCATGAGCCTGCGTGCCGACGGGCGTCAATGCTAACCGGTGGGCCAGGTCATAGTTGCTGGTGCCGATTAAATAAGGAAACTCGGCCTGCAACGTACCGACGATCGCTTGCTGTACCTCACGGGAGAAGCGGCGACGAGTGCCGAAATCCATCAGTTTAAAATGGCGGGTATCGATATCCGCGCTGAGGGTGCGAAAGCGCGCCAGCGTTTTTTGCAATTGCTCGATCGCCTGCTCAGGGCCGACCTGGGGCGAACGATTGCGATGCACGACCTCGCTAATCACGGCCAGCAAGGGGACTTCCCATAAAATCACTTCGCGCCACGGTCCGGCGATGCGGATATCCAGTTGTCCGTGGTGATTTTTGATGCTGACCTGCTGTGGATCGAAACGGAATTGACGCAACCAATCGAGATAATCCTGCTCAAAGAAAGGCAGAGAGGAAAGATAGCGATATTCGTCGTCGCTCAATGCCAGGAAACGCATCAGCGCCACCTGCTCGGTTATCTCTTCAGCATAGATTCCTAACAATTCGTCACTGCGGCAGCGGAATTCCGCTGCGACATCGACATGATAATAATGGTGGTACACCGCCTGTTGCATATGCAGCTTATAGGCGTCGGTATCCAGTAACGACGTTAGAATCGGGGGAGAGTGTAAAGTCATAATGCGTTACAGCATCCTCGTTAGACGTATGTCCATCGTCGGGACAATCGGCAAGGTTCGATCAGTATACCTTGCTTCTGCAAATAATACCTTATCACAACATATTGGGGTGCCTAACGCGAGATTCAAACGTGCTCTGTCGGGATTATTATTCTCATTATTTTGTCGTGGTAACATTGACGTAACAGGCATAGACTGGGTTCCTGAAGCTTATGACGAGGTGAAAACTTTATATGAATCAACAGCCACAAGTGAAATATCGCCAAGATTACCGGGCGCCGGATTACACTATTACGGACATTGCGCTGAATTTCGACCTGCATGCGGAGAAAACCAAGGTAAAAGCGGTGAGCCGGGTCGTGCGGCAAGGCGAGCCGGGCGCGCCGCTGAAGCTGGATGGCGAAGGCCTGACGCTGCTGAGTCTGCATGTTGATGGCTCGTCATGGCCCCATTATCAGGAATTGGATGGCGGGTTATTGCTGACGCAGTTGCCCGCCGAGTTCACGCTAAGCATCGAAACGGAAATCAATCCGGCGGCCAATAGCGCGCTGGAAGGGTTGTACCAGTCCGGCGAAGCGCTGTGTACGCAGTGCGAGGCGGAAGGTTTCCGCCACATTACCTATTACCTCGATCGCCCGGACGTGCTGGCGAAATTCACCACCCGCATTACCGCGGACAAAGCGCGTTATCCCTACTTGTTATCTAACGGCAACCGTATCGCCCAGGGCGATCTGGATGATGGGCGCCATTGGATCGAATGGCAGGATCCTTTCCCGAAACCCTGCTATCTGTTCGCGTTGGTCGCCGGGGATTTTGACGTTTTGCAGGATCGTTTTACCACCCGTTCCGGCCGCGATGTGGCGCTGGAGCTCTATGTCGATCGCGGTAATCTGGATCGCGCCGGTTGGGCGATGACATCATTGAAAAATGCCATGAAGTGGGATGAAACCCGCTTTGGGCTGGAGTATGACCTCGACATTTACATGATTGTCGCGGTGGACTTCTTCAATATGGGCGCGATGGAAAATAAAGGCCTGAATGTCTTTAACTCCAAATACGTGCTGGCGAAGGCCGAAACCGCAACGGATAAAGACTACCTGAATATTGAAGCGGTGATCGGTCACGAATATTTCCACAACTGGACCGGCAACCGCGTCACCTGCCGCGACTGGTTCCAGCTCAGTCTGAAAGAAGGTCTGACGGTTTTCCGCGATCAGGAATTCAGTTCGGATCTGGGATCGCGCCCGGTTAATCGGATCGATAATGTCCGGGTAATGCGCGGGGCGCAGTTCGCCGAAGACGCCAGCCCGATGTCGCACCCGATACGACCCGATCAGGTGATAGAAATGAATAACTTCTATACGCTGACCGTGTATGAAAAAGGCGCGGAAGTGATCCGCATGATGCATACCCTGCTGGGCGAGGAGAAATTCCAGGCAGGCATGCGCCTTTATTTTGAACGTCATGACGGCAGCGCGGCGACCTGCGACGATTTTGTGCAGGCGATGGAAGACGCTTCCGGCGTGGATCTCGCGTTGTTCCGCCGCTGGTACAGCCAGTCAGGCACGCCGGTGCTGACGGTCCGCGACGACTACGATGCGCAGTCCCGGCAATACACCCTGACCGTCAGTCAGATGACGCCGGTAGGCGCCGACAAACAAGTAAAACAGCCGCTGCACATCCCGCTGGATATCGAACTGTATGATGAGGGCGGGCAGGCGATCCCGCTGCAAAGCAACGGCGAGACGTTGTCTTCGGTGTTGAACGTCACCGAGGCGCAACAAACCTTTGTTTTCGATCAGGTGCCTTGCCAACCGGTGCCTTCTTTATTGCGTGAGTTCTCCGCGCCGGTAAAACTCAATTACGCCTGGAGCGACGATCAACTGACATTCCTGATGCGTCACGCCAGCAATGCATTTTCTCGCTGGGACGCGGCGCAAAGCCTGTTGGCGAACTACATTCGTCTGAATGTGGCGCGCTATCAGCAAAAGCAGCCGCTTTCTCTGCCGATGCATGTCATCGATGCTTTCCGCGCGATCTTGCTGGATGAGAATCTGGATCCGATGCTGGCGTCGCAGATCCTGACGTTGCCGAGTGAAAATGAAATCGCCGAACTGTTTGAGATCATCGATCCTGTCGCCATTGCCGCCGTACGCGATGGCCTGGTGCGGGCGATGGCGAAAGAAATGGCGGATGAATGGCTGGCGGTTTATCGCAACAATCAGGTGCCGCAATACCGCATCGCGCATGAGGACATCGGCAAACGCGCGTTGCGCAATGCGTGTCTCTACTATCTGGCGTTCGGCGACGCCGCCCAGGCCGACAAGCTGGTGGCCGCGCAGTATCAGCAGGCCGATAATATGACCGACTCGCTGGCGGCGCTGTCCGCGGCGGTGAGCGCGCAGTTACCGGCGCGGGATGAACTGCTGCGCCGTTTTGACGATCGCTGGCATCAGGATGGGTTAGTCATGGATAAATGGTTTGTCTTGCAGGCGACCAGCCCGGCGGCCGATGTGCTTGCGCGGGTGCGCGCGCTGTTGCAACATCGTTCGTTCAGTTTGAATAATCCAAACCGTTTGCGTTCGCTGATCGGCGCCTTTACCGCATCCAACCCTGCGGCGTTCCATGCGCAAGACGGCAGCGGCTATCGCTTCCTGACGGAGGTGCTTACCGACCTCAACACGCGCAACCCGCAGGTCGCCGCGCGCCTGATCGAGCCGTTGATCCGTTTAAAACGCTATGACGCCGGACGCCAGGCGCTGATGCGTCAGGCGCTGGAGCAGTTAAAAACGCTGGATAACCTGTCCGGCGATCTGTTCGAGAAAATCGGCAAGGCGTTGCAGGATTAAAGCAGGGTTCGATATTGATCTCTACGCAAGCCCTTTGGTCTGCGTTAGATCATTGACCAAGTCGCCATGGGTGATAACGAATTCAAATCCGTGATTCCCGCGCAGGCGGGAATCAGCCGATGGCAGCCAATGGTTTCAGCGAAAGCTCCCCGCCTGCGCTATTCCTGCCCGAGAAGGAATAGCGCAAGCCTCCGTGCGCAATCGTTTTACTTTCCTGCCTGATGGAATTACCATTTCCGCCCAACGCTAAAGAGTATTCTGACTTTATTTATTTGCGATTGGGATCTCAGGAGACGATATGTTCTATCCCGTTATCAGGAAAGCCTTATTTCAGTTCGATCCAGAACGAGCACACGAACTGACCTTCCAACAATTACGCCGTATTACCCACACGCCTTTTGAATTTCTCGTCCGACAATCAGTTCCCACCAAACCCGTAAACTGTATGGGACTGTCATTTAAAAATCCGCTGGGTCTGGCCGCCGGTCTGGATAAAGACGGCGACTGTATCGATGCGCTGGGCGCCATGGGATTTGGTTTCATTGAGGTGGGTACCGTCACGCCGCGTCCGCAGGCCGGCAATGATAAGCCGCGACTGTTCCGTATTGTTGAAGCGGAAGGATTGATTAATCGGATGGGATTTAATAATCAGGGCGTCGATTACCTGGTTGAGAATGTAAAAAAATCACGCTTTGGCGGCGTATTAGGGATCAATATCGGCAAAAATAAAGATACGCCGGTCGAGCAGGGGAAAGACGATTATCTGATCTGTATGGATAAGATCTATGCGCATGCGGGTTATATCGCAATAAATATTTCTTCACCCAATACGCCGGGATTGCGCAGCCTGCAATATGGCGAGGCGTTGGACGATCTTTTACTGTCTATAAAGAATAAACAGGCAGAGTTAAATGAGAAATATCAGAAATATGTCCCGGTAACGGTGAAGATCGCGCCGGATCTTTCTGAAGCGGAATTGATCCAAATAGCGGATAGTTTAGTGCGCCATAATATTGATGGCGTGATTGCCACCAATACCACGCTCGATAGAAAACTGATCCAGGGATTAAATCACTGCGGGCAGACCGGAGGATTAAGCGGTCGTCCTTTACAGTTGCAGAGCACGGAAATTATCCGTCGCTTATCTCAGGAATTAGCGGGCCGTCTGCCGATTATCGGCGTCGGCGGGATTGATTCACTGATTGCCGCCCGTGAAAAACTCGACGCGGGCGCGACGCTGATTCAGATATATTCCGGTTTTATTTTTCGTGGACCGGGCCTGATTAAAGAGATCGTTACACATATTTAATCATTTCGCTGATTCATTTATCTCCGGGGGTTTATTTATTCCCCCGGCTAGTCTATATTTTATCCGTTTTCGTGCATAAATTTATCAACACCTGCCGGGTTTTTATTGCAGCATTTTGCAATCAGCCGTTTCCGATATTGGTGTAATCGACAGTAAGAAACGAAGGGTAGAATAATATGAAGTTAAAACCTGACGATAATTGGCGCTGGTATTTTGATACTGAACACGATCGGCTGATGTTGGATCTTGCCAATGGCATGTTATTCCGTTCTCGCTTTCCGTCTAAAATGTTAACGCCGGATGCGTTTAATGAAAGCGCGTTCTGTGTTGAAGATGCGGCGCTGTTTTTCACCTATAACGAGAAATGCCGCAAGATGGCGTTGAGCCGGGATCTTCAGGGCGAATTAATATTGAATGCGCTGGTCGCCTGTCGTTTTCTTAAACCGCTGATGCCCAAGAGTTGGCATTTCGTACAGCAGCCTTCAAGTAATTCCTTTACCCCGCAAGCGGGTGACATTGTGCAGGCGCAATTAACGGAAAATCATGATACGGCCTGTTTTTTGGTCGCGGAAGCGAGCGATAAAGCCAGCCTGTGTTTGCTGGCGCAGGAACACCTTGAGCTTAATAACAAAAGAATGATCCTCGGCGATGCGATAAAAATCATGCATGACAGATTATTACCGGTCGCTATCGAGGATGCCGATAATCAGGGCGTATCGCCTGTACGGTATGCCAAAGTGGTTTAACATCGACAAGCTTAGCGCAGGCTGATATCGCTTTTCGGTATGCAGCTACAGGCGAGGATTTCGCTATTTTCGCCGATTGCGTTTTTCTTCAGCGGTGACACTTCGCCACTGACTAAAGTCAGCTTACAACAGCCGCAAACCCCGGCGCGGCAGGAATAAGGAATGCGAATTCCCTGTTGCTCCAGCTGTTCCAGCAGGATTTGCTGATTATTTCCCGGCAGGCTTTTTCCCTGATACTCAATAACGACTCTTTGTTCGTCTTGCCGCGGGGCGGGAAGAGATTCATCCGTTTTGCCGCCGCCATAGATTCTGGGTGGTTTGCTCGCCAGCACTTCCAGCGTATCGCCAACCCGAATCAAACCGGTATTGCGGGCAATCAGATTCTGACCAAAATCAATATCGCCGTTTTCCGCGGTGCGAAACGACCGTAGCGTCGTCAGCGGCTCGCCCGCGGGATGTTTTTTGCCGCGCTCAAGACTGACCGTGGTCAGAACGCAGCGGCTACAGGGTTTAACCACATCGAAAATCACGTCGCCGATGCGAATGGTCCGCCAACTGTCTTCGGCAAACGCCGCAGCGCCCGCGATGGTCAGATTAGGGCGGAACTGTGCCAGGTTGATGCCCGCCGGACAGCGTTGGCGAAGCAACTGGAAAGAGGCTTCATTGATCAATAAAAAAGGGTAGCCGTCGGCAAAAGAGAGCGGCACCTCAGGATGTTTGTTTACCCGACGGGACGGTTCGTTGCCTACCCAGCGTAATTGCACCTGGCGCTTGAAATAGCGGCTTAGCCAATGATTGATAACATCGGGGGCGATTTGCGCCGTAAAGTGGTTGCCCCAGACTTCCGTTGGCTGCGGCGCGCTGATGAAATCCGTAAAGCGGATGCCGGCGCTTTGACCGTCAGGGGCTGAAATAAACAAACCGTCCGGCAGCAACGCCGGGGTGAACAGCACCATCTGGGGATACTGGCGGGCGGTGATAAAGGTTCCGTCGGTTTCCGTGATCATAAAGGCGCGGTCATGCGCCAGACCGCTCGCAGACGCGAGGGCATGGGACAACTGCAACCCGCGCATGGATTTTACCGGATGAATATAAAGCCGCGTGACGCCAATCACCTTGTACTCCTTGTGGAAGTAAAACGGCAACTTTATGACAAGCGTCACGGATTAGCTATAATGCGCCTCAATTTTCTTTATTGGTGATATCGACGATATGAATGCTCTGTTTGCCAGCACGGCCCGTGGTCTGGAAGAATTATTAAAAAGTGAGCTTGAAGCGCTGGGCGCTCAGGCCTGTGCCGTGGTGCAAGGCGGGGTGCATTTTCAGGGTGATAATCGCTTACTGTATCAAAGCCTGCTGTGGAGTCGGCTGGCATCGCGTATTTTGCTGCCGCTGAATGAATTCAAGGTACACAGCGATCTGGATTTGTATCTGGGCGTGCAGGCGATTGACTGGTCGACGATTTTCAGCGTGGACAAAACCTTTGCCGTGCATTTTACCGGCACCAATGAAGAGATCCGCAATAGTCAGTATGGCGCTTTAAAAGTAAAAGACGCGATTGTGGACAGCTTCAGCCGCAAGACAGGGCAGCGTCCCGATGTGGCTAAACAGCAGCCCGATATCCGCATCAATGTTTTTTTACAGCGTGATACCGCCAGTGTGTCTTTGGATCTCAGCGGCGAGGGGTTGCATCAACGCGGTTATCGCGATCGGGCCGGACTGGCGCCGTTGAAAGAAAATCTGGCTGCGGCGATCGTCTTGCGCTCAGGATGGCGGCAAGGCACGCCGCTGGTCGATCCGATGTGTGGTTCCGGCACGTTGTTGATTGAAGCCGCGATGATGGCCGCCGATCGCGCGCCCGGTTTGCATCGCACCCATTGGGGATTTAACGCCTGGCTACAGCATGACGCGCAGCTGTGGCGCGACATCACCACGGAGGCGCAGCAACGCGCGCGCCAGGGATTGCGGGATACGACTTCCCGCTTCTTTGGTTCGGATAACGATCGTCGGGTGATTGACATTGCCCAAGCCAATGCGCGTCGCGCCGGCGTGGGCGAGTTAATTACGTTCAGCGTAAAAGACGCCGTGCAGTTGCAAAATCCGTTGCCGGCAGGGCCGGAAGGCACCATCGTCAGCAACCCGCCGTATGGTGAACGCCTGGAGAGCGAACCGGCGCTGATCGCGCTGCACAATATGCTGGGGCGCAAGATGAAAAGCGAGTTCGGCGGCTGGCAGTTGTCGCTGTTCAGCGCCTCGCCGGAATTGCTCAGCTGCCTGCAATTGCGCGCCGAGCGTCAGTTCAAAGCGAAAAACGGCCCGTTGGACTGCGTGCAGAAAAATTATCAGTTGGCGGAGAGTCAGGGGAGCGGCGGCGGACAGATTGCGGAGGATTTCGCCAACCGCCTGCGTAAAAACATGCGCAAGCTGGATAAGTGGGCGCGCCAGCAGGGTATCGAATGCTACCGCCTGTATGACGCCGATCTGCCAGAATACAATGTGGCGGTCGATCGTTACGCCAGTTGGGTCGTGGTGCAGGAGTATGCGCCGCCGAAAACCATCGACGCGCAGAAAGCGCGTCAGCGCCTGTTCGACGTCATTAATGCCACGCTGAGCGTGCTGGAACTGCCGTCGAATCGGTTGATCCTGAAGACGCGCGAGCGTCAGAAAGGGAAAAGCCAGTATGAAAAACTGGCGCAGAAAGGCGAATTTTTGCTGGTAGAAGAGTATAACGCCAAGCTGTGGGTCAATCTGACGGATTATCTGGATACCGGGTTGTTCCTCGATCACCGTATCGCCCGCAAAATGCTGGGCGAAATGAGTCAGGGCAAAGATTTTCTCAATTTGTTCGCCTATACCGGCAGCGCCAGCGTGCATGCCGGATTGGGCGGGGCGCGCAGCACCACCACCGTGGATATGTCGCGCACCTATCTGGAGTGGGCGGAAAAGAATCTGCGGGCCAACGGTCTGACCGGGCGTCAGCACCGGCTGATCCACGCGGACTGCCTGTCGTGGCTGCGCGAGGCCAATGAACAGTTTGACGTGATTTTCATCGATCCCCCGACGTTTTCCAACTCCAAACGGATGGAAGATTCGTTTGACGTCCAGCGCGATCATCTGACGTTGATGAAAGATCTCAAGCGCTTGTTGCGTCGGGGCGGGACGATCATGTTTTCCAATAATAAACGCGGATTCCAGATGGATATAGCGGGATTGACGGCGTTAGGTCTGACGGCGAAAGAGATCACCGACCGTACGCAGTCACAGGATTTTGCCCGTAACCGTCAAATTCACAACTGCTGGCTGCTAGAGCATGCCGGCGAGGAAAAGTAATAGCGATGTCATTAATCAGTGTATCGGGCGCATGGCTGTCATTCAGCGATGCCCCACTGTTGGATAACACGGAACTTCATATTGAAGAAAACGAACGCGTTTGTCTGGTCGGCCGCAATGGCGCGGGCAAGTCGACGCTGCTGAAAATACTGGCGAAGGAAATTCCGCTGGATGACGGGCGGATCACCTATGAGCAGGATTTGATCGTCGCCCGGCTGCAACAGGATCCGCCGCGCGATGTCGCCGGCACTATCTTTGATTTCGTCGCCGAGGGCGTGGCCGCCCAGGCGGATTATCTGAAAGATTATCACGCCACGCTGCGTCTGGTTGAAACCGACCCCAGCGAAAAGAATATGAATCAGTTGGCCAAGTTGCAGGATATCCTGGAGCATCAGGGACTGTGGCAATTGGAAAGCCGCATTCATGAGGTGCTGGAACAGTTGGGACTGAAGGCCGATGCGCCGCTGGCGTCGCTGTCCGGCGGCTGGTTGCGTAAAGCGGCGCTGGGGCGAGCGCTGGTCAGTTCCCCCAGGGTGCTGCTGCTGGATGAACCGACCAACCATCTGGATATCGAAACCATCGACTGGCTGGAAACCTTCCTGAAAACCTTTCAGGGCAGCATTGTGTTCATTTCCCATGACCGTTCCTTTATCCGCAATATGGCGACCCGCATTGTCGATTTAGATCGCGGCAAGCTGGTGTCGTGGCCGGGAAATTACGACAAGTATCTGGCGGGGAAAGAAGAAGCGCTGCGGGTGGAGGATCTGCAAAATGCGGAGTTCGATCGCAAGCTGGCGCAGGAAGAAGTCTGGATCCGTCAGGGGATTAAGGCCAGGCGCACGCGAAATGAAGGCCGGGTGCGCGCGCTGAAAGCGATGCGCCAGGAACGTTCGCAGCGTCGGGAAGTCATGGGCTCGGCGAAAATGCAGGTGGAAGAAGCGGCGCGCTCCGGGAAAATTGTCTTTGAGCTGGAAGATGTTGATTATCAGATCGATAATAAAGTATTGATCCGCAATTTCTCGGCGCAGGTACAACGCGGCGATAAAATTGCGCTGGTCGGGCCGAACGGCTGCGGTAAAACCACGCTGCTCAAGCTGATGCTGGGCGAACTGGCGCCGACCCGCGGTCGAATTCACTGCGGCACCAAACTGGAAGTGGCTTATTTCGATCAGCACCGGGCCGAGCTTGATCCTGAGCGTACCGTGATGGACAACCTGACGGAAGGAAAACAGGAAGTCATGGTGAATGGCCGTCCGCGTCATGTGCTCGGTTATTTGCAGGATTTTCTGTTTCATCCCAAACGGGCGATGACGCCAGTCAAAGCCTTATCCGGCGGGGAGCGCAACCGTTTATTGCTGGCGCGTTTGTTCCTGAAGCCCAGTAATTTGCTGATCCTCGATGAACCCACCAACGATCTGGATGTGGAAACGCTGGAACTGCTGGAAGAGCTGATCGACGGTTATCAAGGGACGGTGTTGCTGGTGAGCCACGATCGGCAGTTTGTCGATAACTCGGTGACGGAATGTTGGATCTTTGCCGGCGACGGCAACGTCTCCCGTTATGTCGGCGGCTATTATGACGCCCAGAGGCAACGCGCCGAATCGACGCCTTTGCGCACCGTTGCCGAAGCGTCGGCGTCATCGTCTTCGCCCGCCGACGGACGAACCGCACAGCCCGCTAAACGCAATACGGCTAAACTGAGCTATAACCAGCAGCGCGAGCTGGATCAGTTGCCGTTGCAAATAGAACAGCTGGAACAGCAGATAGCAGAGCTGCAAACGCAAATGAATGATCCTGACTTCTTTAGCCGCCCGCATGCAGAAACACAGCAGGTGCTGACCGCATTGGCTGAAACTGAAAAAATGCTGGAATCCTGTTTTGAACGCTGGGAGTTACTCGAAGCGCAAAAAAACGGTTAATTTTGCAATAGACGGCCTGCGCGCGCTGTAAGCGGCGTCAGGCCAAAGGAGGCGGCTGGCAGTGTGTTCCCATGACCATCATCAACATGATGACTATATGCTGTGTCCGCAGTGCGACCTGATGGTCGAACTGCCGCGATTGTCGCATGGTCAAAAAGCGGTTTGTCCTCGTTGTAAAACCGCATTAACCAGTAAGCAGGCGGAACCGCGGAATCGGCCGCTTGGTTACGCATTCAGCGCATTATTTATGCTGCTGGTGGCCAACTTGTTCCCCTTCGTGAATATGCGGGTCGCCGGGATAACCAGTGAAATCACGCTGGGTGAAATCCCTAAAGTGATGGCGGCGGAGGATTATGTCAGCGTCGCGACTCTCTTCATGCTGTTTGTGCAGCTTGTTCCCGCCTTGAGCATGTTGACGGTGATTTTGCTCTGCCTGCATGCCTCGTTGCCGTTGCCATTGAAAAAAATCATGGGCAAGGCGCTGTTTCTGCTGAAAAGCTGGGGCATGGCGGAGATTTTTCTGGCCGGCGTGCTGGTCAGTTTCGTCAAGCTGATGGCTTACGGGGATATCGGCATCGGCACCAGCTTTATGCCTTTTATGCTGTTTTGCGTGTTGCAATTGCTGGCGTTTCAAAGCCTGGATCGCCGCTGGCTATGGAATGATATCGCGCCGCCGCCGGCGTTGCCGGCGCTGCCGCGCACGGGCGACAGCGGGCTGTCGCAAGGACTGCGATCCTGCCCGTGCTGCACGGCGATACTCCCTGCGGATCAACGGGTTTGCCCGCGTTGCCGCAGCCGCGGATATGCCCGCAGGAAGCATAGTTTACAGTGGACGATGGCGCTGCTGATCACCTCGATTATGCTTTATATTCCCTCGAATCTGATGCCTATCATGGTGACGGAATCGCTGGGAAATCAGACCGGATCGACGATTATGGCGGGAGTGATCCTGCTGTGGGGTACTGGCTCATATCCGGTGGCGATGGTGATTTTTATCGCCAGCATCATGGTGCCGACGCTGAAGATGGTGGCGTTAGGCTGGTTATGCTGGAGCACGCATGGCAGAGAAAAACGCGATCGCGAGCGTTTGCACGTAGTGTATGAAATCGTGGAGTTCGTCGGCCGCTGGTCGATGATCGATGTATTTGTTATCGCCGTGCTGTCGGCTCTGGTGCGAATCGGGCGACTGATGAGCATTTATCCTGCGATCGGCGCCGTGTTGTTTGCTTCCGTGGTGATTCTGACTATGGTTGCTGCTATGACATTTGATCCCCGGCTACTGTGGGATCGCCGTGAAGTTTTTCATAAGGAGTCCTCCGTTGACGAAAGATAAATACGCCGTTGCGGATGTAGAAACGATTAAACGCTGGTCGCCGGTCTGGATTGTTCCCATCGTTACGGTGCTGATTGGCGCGTGGATATTATTTTATCATTTCAGCCATCAGGGGCCGCAGGTTACCCTGATCACCAGTAATGCCGAAGGCATCGAGGCGGGGAAAACGACGATCAAAAGCCGCAGCGTCGAGGTCGGCGTGGTGGAAAGCGTCGAACTGAGCGACGACCTCCACCGCGTGGAAATCAAGGCGCGTCTGCATGATGATATGGATAAGCTTTTGAAGGAAGATTCGGCGTTCTGGGTGGTGAAACCGCAGGTGGGACGCTCGGGAATTTCCGGTCTGGGTACCTTGCTGTCAGGCGTTTATATCGAGATCCAGCCGGGTTCGCACGGCGAAGAGAAAAAGGAATTCAGGCTGCTTGATACGCCGCCTTTGGCATCTCCCGATGCCAAAGGCATTCGTATTGTTCTTGATAGCGAACAGTCAGGTCAGTTGAATGCCGGCGACCCGGTGTTGTTCCGCGGCTATCGGGTGGGGACGGTTGAAACCAGCGAGTTTGACCCCAAGGCGCGTAAAATTCGCTATCAGCTGTTTATCTCCGCGCCTTACGACATTCTGGTGACCAGCAATGTCCGTTTCTGGAAGGACAGCGGCGTCGCGTTCGATATGTCCGCCCAGGGGATGCGGGTGGAGATGGGGTCGTTAGCCACGCTGTTCAGCGGCGGCGTCAGCTTTGATGTGCCGTCAGGCTGGGAGCAGGGCGAGGTCGCCAAGCCGCTGGCCGAATATACCCTGTTTGACGATCAACATAGCATTCAGGATTCCCTGTATACCGAATACAAGGAGTACCTGATGTTTTTCAACGAATCGGTACGCGGTTTGCAGCCGGGCGCGCCGGTTGAATTCCGCGGCATTCGGTTGGGGACGGTAGCTCAGGTGCCGTTTTTCACCAAGGATCTGAAACAGGATATTGATAACGATTACCGCATCCCGGTGCTTATTCGCATTGAACCGGGCCGTTTCGCCAAGGATCTGGGCAACGACTTCAACTTTGAACAGCATCTGTCCCAGTCTCAACCGCAGGGATTACGGGCGGCGTTAAAAAGCGCCAATATGCTGACCGGCTCGCTGTTTATCGATATTGATTTCTATCCGCGGGAAAAATCCAACGGCAAGCTGGTCACCATCGACGGCTACCCGGTGCTGCCGACCGTGAGCGGCGGACTGACGCAGATTCAGCAAAAGCTGATGGCGATATTGGATAAGGTTAATGGATTACCGTTAAATCCGATGGTGAATCAAGCGACGCAAACGCTGGCGGAAAGTCAGGCAACGCTACGGGAAATGCAAAAAACGCTGGCTTCGCTGAATAAGATCACCGCCAGCAAGGCCATGCAGGATTTGCCGCAGGATATGCAGAAGACCTTACTTGAACTGAATCGCAGCATGAAGGGCTTCCAGCCCGGCTCGCCGGCCTACAATAAGATGGTGGCGGATATGCAACGCCTGGATCAGGTTCTGCGTGAACTGCAACCCGTACTGCGTACCTTAAATGAAAAGAGTAATGCTCTGGTGTTTGAGGCATCGGGCAGTGAAGATCCTCAACCGAAAAAGGCAAAACAATGATGAAAGGATGGACTCTGGCGCTGGCGCTGCTGCTGAGCGCCTGTAGCGGCAACTCGCAAAAAACCTATTATCAGTTACCGTCAACGCCTGACGAGGTTGCGTCGGTTGAGAAAACGGCGACCGGTCAGCAACTGTGGCTGGAGCACGTCAGCGTGGCGGATTATCTGGCGAGTTCGGGTTTGGTTTACCAGACCAACGATGTGCAATACGTTATAGCCAGTAATAATTTGTGGGCCAGTCCGCTGGATCAACAGCTTCAGCAATCGCTGGTGGCCGATTTAAGCCGTGGGATGCCGGGATGGCTGGTAACGACGCAGCCGCAGGGCGGCGAACAGTCGGTGCTGAATGTGTCGGTAACCGCGTTTCACGGGCGTTATGACGGCAAGGTGGTGATCGGCGGCGAGTGGGTGCTGAATCATCATGGCCGGGTGTTCAAGCAACCGTTTCATGTCGTGCTGCCGCAGTCCGAAGATGGTTATGACGCGTTGGTAAGAACCCTGTCTCAGGGATGGCGGCAAGTTGCTCAATCCATCGCCCGGCAAGTCGCCGCCGCAGATTAATCCCCGTCCTTAACGGAGCCTCTGAGAGGGTAGGTGAAGTAGCCTATCTCTTTCAGAGGCTTTATTTTTTTGTTCTTTTCCTTGCGCCGGCGCTGCTGTTTGCTTTGGGGAAAATTCTTATTTTAGTTCATAAATGTGACATTGGCGTGAATTTTGCGCCTTGATCTTTGGCGTCGTAATGGCTATTCATAAGCTGTGATTGCCTAGAAAGTAATCACTGTTTTTTTTCCACCAGATAAATAATGAGGGAAATAAGGCATGAAGAGACAGAAACGCGATCGCCTCGAAAGGGCTCATTCACGTGGTTATCAAGCAGGTATTTCCGGCAGACCAAGGGAGCTTTGTCCCTATCAATCTTTAAATGCGCGGTCTTACTGGTTGGGAGGCTGGCGCAAGGCCATGGAGGACAAGGCGGTAACGGCTTAACTCGCCTTGTCGTTAAACAGGGAGTAGCCTCCGCATTGGCGGGGGCTTTTTTTATGGTGCGCCTTGACGGGCGCTGTCCTCTGATTTTGCTGGTCAAAGGGCTGCCTGACGGTTCGGCCATTAATAATGACAAAATGACGACAATATCACGCGTTTTTTTGCTGAGAGACGAAAACGTTATTCAAATTACCGACAGAAAAACTATTCATTCTGGATAAAGAGGGCTATAACCGAACCGAATTGGCATGTATAGTGAATAGGGAACTTTAGGTTTTATTGCTGTTGCATTCGAATTTAAATGCGATAGAACGCGGGTAAAAATGATGAACACGCATGTAGGGATTATCGCCATTTCGTATATATATATGCGAATTTCGGGATACGCTGTTCAATTTTTCGCTGTCGAGTTGTTCTAAATGGCGGGTTCAGTAACGTGTTGAAGTAACAGGTTTTTTAACTGATTAAATTCGTACTGTTATATTTATTGGCTATATACTTATAATTGAAATTCGATGATGAAAATAACGATTCTGGTCGACAATAATACATTAATTGATACCTATCTGATTGGCGAGCCCGGCGTTTGCTATCTGATAGAACAGGAAGGGAAAAGTATTCTCTTTGATACCGGCTATTCAGACGCTTTTATTCTCAATGCGCTCTCTATGGGGATTGATCTGCGTAAGTTAGACTATATCGTGTTTTCTCATGGCCACAATGATCATACCTGGGGGTTAATGCATTTAATCCAGTATTACAATAAAATCAATTTCCTCCCTGAAAAAGAGATACAGATTATTGCTCATCCCGAAGCGTGGTTTAAAAAATGTGAAAATAAAAACGTCATTGGAAGTTTGCTGACGCCGGATTCATTACCCCCTTTTTTCAACGTTATTAACACAACGGAACCTTTTTGCCTCGGCGACGAACTGTTCTTTTTAGGTGAAATTCCGCGGCTGAACCCTTTTGAAGCGCAAGAAACGATCGGTGAATGTCGCGGCGTGGACGGCAAATATGTTTCTGATTCTGTGCGTGATGATAGCGCCCTGGCGTATAACGGCAAAGAGGGGCTGGTGATTATTACGGGATGTTCGCATTCCGGCGTCTGTAATATTATCGATTACGGCATGACCTTTTTCAAACAGGAAAAAATACAATCTGTTATCGGCGGCTTCCATCTTTTGAACGCGGAGAGGGAACAGCTTGATTTTACCGCCCAATTTTTTTCCTCATTGAATGCTCGCGTTATTTATCCCTGCCATTGCACCGATCTCGCCGCGAAAATAGCTTTATCAAAGACCGCAAATGTTGCGGAGGTCGGCACCGGATCCGTATTTGATTTTTATTGAATAGCGTTTCCAACTGGGGTTTCCCTGACGACAAACAATCAGGCCGACGGTTATCCCGGCGGCGCTGAGGAAAAAGAGGGGGTTAGTCATGGTGTATCGGATTACTACGGGAACCACTTTTCATAGATGGCCTGGTAGCGGCCGTTCTGTCTAATTTTATCGAGCGCGACATTGAATTTGTTCGCCAGTTCCTCGTTGCCCTTGCGAACCGCGATACCCAGACCGATGCCGAAGTAGTCTTTATCGGTGATTTTATCGCCCAGGGCGGCGAGCGTCGGGTTATGCTTCAGCCATTCATTGATCACCGCGGTATCGCTGAAAACGGCGTCCAGACGACCGCTTTTCAGATCCAGCACGGCATTTTGATGGCTGTCATAGGGTACCGTGGTGATATCGGCGTATTGTTCCTGTAGATATTTCTGGTACGTGGTGCCATTTTGCACGCCGACGCGTTTGCCTTTCAGCGCATCAATAGCGGGATATTTACCTTTCTGCGCGATGAATAACGCCGAGTTATCATAATACGGCTGGGTAAAGCTGACCTGCTTCTGCCGCTCCGGCGCGATGTCCATGCCGGCGATAACCGCATCAAAACGGCGATAATTCAGACCGGGAACCAAGCCGTTGAATGCCTGATTGGTGAACGTGCAGGTGACCCGCATCTCTTTACACAGCGCATTCGCCAGGTCGATATCAAACCCTTGTATTTTATTATCGGCATCAATAAATTCGAATGGCGCATAAGAGGCTTCCGTCGCGAAACGGATGGTTTCGGCGGCGCCGACAGAGAGGCTGTATCCCGCCAGCAAGGCGGCGAAAATCAATTTTTTCATTATTATCTTCCTGATAGCAATTAATATGATAAATAATCGGCGCATTCTGCTGTCCGAAACCGGGGAAACTTTCGGAATCGGTTAATACCCGCGTATCCCCTGACGGACAGAGTAAATTAATATCAAATAGCGCCTGATGCGCGTTATAGAAACAGTTAATGCCGATTCATTAAATGCTCATGCGCGAGAAATAAACAGGCATCAATATCTTTATAACGGCAAAAAAGTATTTCTATAATCAATACGTATTGTAATTTACTAATAATCTATTTTTATAGTTATATTTCAGTTGAGTATTTTCGTTTTCCGAATAAGCGAATGGTTTTGTCGGGCGGAGAATAAATCAGACGGATAATTGCTGATTTCTTTATTCAGCAGTCGCGGCAGAGGTAAAATAGAACGAGACTTGCGGCGGGATTGACTCGCGCCTTTCGTGGCGCTCGCCCTGCGGGCCGCCGTTGGCGGTCCAAAACGGCGTTCCTGCCGTTTTGTCGAGCCCTGACGAGGTTTCTTATCAGTCCATCAACGTATAAAAGAAAACGCCCCTGACTTGCGTCAGGATTGACTCGCGCCTTCCGTGGCGCTCGCCCTGCGGGCCGCCGTTGGCGGTCCAAAACGGCGTTCCTGCCGTTTTGTCGAACCCTGGCGAGGTTTCTTATCAGTCCATCAATATATAAAAGAAAACGCCCCTGACTTGCGGCGGGATTGACTC